>CADAER010000036.1:0-4556 GCA_902787025.1 Oscillospiraceae bacterium
GATTCTGGTCTTTCATTTTTATTCTTTTTTAGCATTGATTGAACAATTTTTTTGAGTTTTTCGGAATAGTCGCGGATTTTTTTCGAAGCGTTGAGTTCACGGAGAAGGTCGTAAACCGCCCTTGCGTATTGCTCAGCCTCACAGGGTTTTTCAACCTTTTTGCAGAATTTTTCAACCGGTTTTACAGCCGTTTTACGCAAATCGTTCAATTCGTGAAGCTCGTCTTCCTGCTCTTCGGTGAATTTCGCGCCGAAGCCGAGAGGATTGTAAGTCCAGTCCTCGGTCCACATATTGCCGTCAATCTGCCAGAGATATGTGTAGTTTTCAAGTTTGTTTATGCTGTCGCTGTCAAGATCCGACAGCCCCGTGCGGAGAAAACGCATAACATTTTCCGTCTGCCAGCCTTCCGCCGCGATATTCACGGCGGCAAGCACCGCGGCTATGACGGGAGACGCCGTAACGGGACGGCGGAAATCCTCAAAAATATCTATTGAGCATTTGCGCAGCGCCGAGCGCATGGGCATTTCATAGGGCGCGGAATCACGCGCCACAATTGCGATATCCCTGCATCGGCAGCCGTCTTCCCTTATGAGTTTTTTGATAATGCTCGCGGCGAGCTCACATTCGGTGTAAATGTCGGGCGCTCTGCATACGGTTATGGCGGAGGCGTCTTCTTCGTAAATGGGAGCGCAGGAGTCAAAAAGATTCATTTCATAGGCCGCAAGCTCGGGAGCGTCGAATCTTCTGATGTCGGGCGGGAAATTGTTGTATTTGCTGCCCATCGACTCGTTTTCGGGCTTGGTCGGCGGTGTTTCGACTTTATTCGCGAGAGCGTAAAGCCTTGAATATGTATCGGCGGTGTGGCCGAAAAGCTCGTCGTCGGGAGCGGTTTTCGGATTGTCAAGGCAGAGCGCGATATAAACAGCCTCGGCATCAATGAGCATCTGCCCTATAATCTTCATCTGAAGCTCGGTAAAGCCGCGGAAGCCGTCTATATAAACAAGTTTATTTTTGAAATAACGGCTTTCTTTCAGTTCGTCGTAAAGATAATTCAGTTTGTCGGCGGTGTCGAAATAGCTCTGCGCTCTCTGCGCGTCATAGCTTTCGCAGGCGAGGGCGACATCATAGAGTTTGCTCTGAAGAAGAGACGAGTCCATTGAGTCAGCCGCGTTTCGGATATCCTGCGCAGAGACGGCGCTCTGCTCCATTTCGCTGTGAACCTTGAGGAAGGATTCAATGACGCCTGGCGCTTCGGTCTGTTTTGTATAGAGCAGAAGCTTATCCTTTACCGCGTCAAGAGCCATCGCCATAACTGCGGATTTCGCGGAATCGTCCATAAGCTCCCTGCCCGCGAGAGCAGAGGGTTTAACCAGAGTATCGGCAAGGCGCGAAAAACTCAGCACCGACACATTCGCGTATTTTGCCGTGCCGAGCTTTTTGAGCATCGCCTTTTCCGTGGCAAACGAAAACTGCTCCGGCACTATGAGAGTAATGCCGGTTCTGCCCGATTTTATCTGTTTTTCAATTTCATTATGAATGAAGGTTGTTTTACCCGAGCGCAGGCGCCCCGTTACAAATTTAAGCAAGTTCCTTCCTCCGTTAATATATTTTGAAAACCTTATATTTCAATGTTTTTAATATTTTATTATTTAAAAAACCGTTTGTCAACAGGTAAAGACGGCGGTGTGTCATTTTCGGGACATCAAACGAAAAAACCGCAGGGATTGACCTGCGGTTTTGTTTCAGCAAAAAGTATCGCCGTTCTCATTGAACAGACGGATTCTCGATATCTTGCGGCTGACCGGTTCGAGCCCCGTTTTTTCGAAAAGAGCCGTAAGAACAAGGTCGGGATTGAGATTTGAGGCGCTTCCCGTGGCTGTGACGGTTTTTATTTCGGCGAAAGAGCCGTTTGCACCAACGGAAAACGACATTATCATCTCGCACAGGTTCACCGTTTTCACGCCTTTTTTGGAGCGCTTTTCGGCCATGAGCTCGCCCGATTTTATGATTTCATCCGCTTTGCAACAGAAGGATTCAGCGGCGTTTTCCGTCCCGAATTCAAGGGTGATTTCATACTCGGCTGATGTAATCTGCGCCGTTTTCATCACGGGGTCGGTAACGGCTCCGATTTCAATACCCGCGGGCATAACCGCCGACAGGGCGTTTTTTACCTCTTCGTTTGTCATTTCGCCTTCAATGCGGATGTCGAGCGGTTCATTCACGCCCTCCTGACCGAGAGGCAGAGGGCAGAGAAAGTTGAGATAAGGCTTCGGGTTGAAGCCCTCGGTATACCAGAGGGGCAGTTTCGCCCTTACAACGGCGCGTGAGAGGCAGCGGTTCATATCAAGATGCGAAATGTAGATTGCCATGCCGGTCTTTTTAAACCACACTCTTACGGATCTCACTGCACTCACCTCCGTTTATCGCCGCCGCTCCGCAGCCGGCGCATTTTTCACGGCAGCACGGAGTTGTCACGCCCTCGTGCGCCTTTTTGTTTTCTCTTATAAAGAACTGTTTTGTAACGCCGTAATCCATATGGTCCCACGGCAGAACCTCTTCAAATTCGCGCTTTCTCGAGGTGTAGAAATACGGATCGATTCCGCACTCCTCAAAGCACTGCATCCAGACATCGAATTTAAGGGAATCGTCCCAGCTGTCGAACTTACAGCCTGATTCCCACGCTTTTTCAACGACCTCTGAGAGGCGTCTGTCTCCCCTTGAGAACACGCCTTCAAGGAAGCTTGTCTGCGAGTTGTGCATTGAGACATTGATTTTGCGCGAACGGATATATGAAAGCAGTTTCGCCTGCTTTTCTTTTGTGATATCGGGAGTAATCATCGGCTCCCACTGGAAGGGAGTGAAGGGTTTGGGAACGAGGGTCGCGAGTGAAACGGAAACATTTACGCCCCTGCCCTTCGGCTTGTCGGGGTTGTTGTAGTATTCATCCACAACCGCCTGCGCGAGGTTAGCTATGCCTTCTATATCCTCGTCCGTCTCCGTAGGCAGACCTATCATAAAATAGAGTTTAACGGCAGTCCAGCCGCCTTTGAACGCGAGCGACGCGGTTGAAAGCACCTCCTGCTCGGTGATGTTCTTGTTAATGACATCGCGAAGACGCTGTGTTCCCGCTTCGGGGGCGAAGGTAAGACCGCTTCTTCGAACGGACGCGAGTTTTTTCATCAGTTCTTCGGGGAAGTTGTCGGCTCTGAGCGACGGCAGAGCGACATTTATCTTTTCGGGTATAGTCCAGTCGAGCATTGAATTGAGAAGCTTTTCAAGCCCCGTGTAATCGCTTGTGGAAAGAGAACACAGCGAGATTTCGTCATAGCCCGTGTTTTCGTAAATCGCCCTGCACTGCTTTTCGACAGTTTCGGGAGATTTCTCTCTTATCGGGCGGTAGAGGAAACACGCCTGGCAGAAACGGCAGCCTCTTATGCAGCCGCGGAAGGTTTCGACGGTTGTGCGGTCGTGAACAACTTCAATGAACGGCACGACGAAGCTTGACGGTGCGAACATTGTGTCAAGGTCTTTAACGGTTCTTTTTGTAACCTTCGCGGGAGCGCCGTCCTTGGGGATAATCGCTCTGACGGTGCCGTCTTCGTTATATTCAATATCATAGAGCGAAGGGACATAAACGCCGGGGATTTTAGCGGCTTCACGAAGGAACTCCGCTTTCGTCGAGCCTTTAGCCTTATGGATTTTATATAAATCAATAACCTCGTTTGTTACCTCTTCGCCGTCGCCCAGTGTGGTAAGGTCGAAGAATTCAGCCATGGGCTCAATGTTGCAGGCGCAGGCGCCGCCGCCTACCACGAGAGGCGATAAGTTTTTGCGTTCCGATGAACGAAGGGGAACGCCCGCGAGGGATAGCATATTGAGAATATTCGTGTAGCAGAGTTCATACATCATTGTAAAGCCGATAAAGTCGAAATCCTTTATGGCGTCGCCGCTTTCAAGCGCGTAGAGCGGCACATTGAGAGAACGCATCTGCTCCTCCATATCGGCGGCGGGCGCGAAAACACGCTCGCACCAGGAATCCTCGCGCTCGTTGATGAGAGAGTAGAGAATTTTCATACCGAGGTGCGACATTCCGATTTCATAGGTGTCGGGGAAACAGAAGGCGTAACGGACATCTATTTTGTTTTTATCCTTTATTATGCTGTTGAGCTCGCCGCCCGTGTATCTGCCGGGCTTCTGCACTTTGAGCAGCACATTTTCAAGTTGTTTCGGGAACATTTTCGTTACCGTCCCTTTCGGATTTCATTAAAAAACTATACTTGATTATTATACCGTATTTTACGGTTTATTTCAATAAAAAAGCGGGGTATGAAATAAAATAATCGCAAAAAAGGCAAAAGGAAAGCCCTTCCGTTTCCGGAAGGGCCCTGTGAGTTTATTCGGTTTATGCCATTACAATTCTCGAGCCGGTGATACCTGATGCCTGGCTGATCGTTGCCTCATAGTTTACTACAAGACCGATGCCTGCCGCGTCGGATGCTGTTACGCTGCCGTCGCCGTCAACGTCTGCCGCTTTGAGATAAGCGCCGCCGTTGGTG
>CADAER010000036.1:4604-28513 GCA_902787025.1 Oscillospiraceae bacterium
CGTCGCCGTTTACATCGCCGAAGAGAACCGCGAAGTAGATGAACTTGGTTGTGTTGGAGTTATCTTTCGCCTGGATGTAGGAGCCTGTGCCGTTACCGTAGGTCTGAGAGATAACATTTACAAGGTTGGAGTTGATGCCGTTTACGTTGAACATATTCGGGTCAAGGATAAGACCTGTGCCTTCAATGATACCGTAAATGAAGCCGTAAGTGATACCGGATACAACATAGCCGTCGCCGATGTCAAGGTCGCCGTCGTAGTTTTCGTCAACCTCAAGGCTGGGAGCTACGAGATAGACAAGGCCGTTGATTGCAGCGTTAAGTCTTGCTGTCTGGTTATCAACAACGGGCTGGTCATCCGCTTCAACAACCGACTCGAAGAGTGCGTTTGCGTTTGCAAGGATAGAGCGAAGCGAGTTGATCGATGCCGCTGTGTATGTTGCATCAAGTTCGGGATCCGCAAGAGTTCTTCTTGCAAGAACTATAGCTGTGTAAAGCTGAGTCTTATCTGCAAGGTCGCCTGCTTTGGTAAGGCCGTAGAACGCCTCGATAAGACCGGAGCGAACTGCTGTTACCATTGACTGGGTTGTTCTTGCGCTTGCCTGGTTGAGCTGAATCTGAGCAAGAAGGTCGATAGCGCAGTCATAAGCTTTCTTGAAGGTGTTCCAGCTCTTCTCTGTGTAGGTGGGAACGAGGGTCTGGGTTGTTTCATCAACATAACCGTTGACGCCGCCGTTGTAAGCTGTAGCGCAGAGTGTTTCCATTACCCATCTGAGTGAGTATGTGCTTGTTGAGCTGTATGACTTTCTGTTTGCTTCTGCGGTCTGGAGATAGTAGTTGATACCGTCGTAGTATTCGTTGAGTCTGTTGGAATACTTAACAACCTGCTTGACATATTTATTCCACTGCTGATAGATGGAAGCCTGTCTGTCGGTTGTGCCTGCTTCGCAGTCGGTGGGAAGATATTCAAGAGGTTTGGCATTTGTTACGAATGCGCTTGTGCCGTAGATAGCGATGAAGTCCTTAATAGCCTGGAGGTTGTTGAAGTCGCCGGGCTGAACGCCGTTCTCAGCTGTTCTGCGGTCATAAGCTCCTGTTGAGCTGTACCACGGATACATTGTGCTGGGGCCTTTGCTGTTCTGAACATTATGGTTTTCATCATAATCTTCTGCAAAGTATTCTTTCCATTCGTCCGCGGCATCCTTCATATCCTCAAGGAAGCCCTCGTATGTGCCGATGAACTCCTCTGCGTCTTTAATGAAGTCGTTGAAGTTGTTGAATGTGAAGAGAGCATCCGGGAAGTCTTCCTGGTTACGGAATACCATGAATTCCTGACCGCTGATTGATGAATGGTATGTGCCTACGCCGTTGTCGCCGTTGGGATTATAAACGCCCATTGCGATTCTGCCTGTTGTCGGGTTGTAGGCGTCAATGTAGTTGAAGTCAACTGTTGTGAACGCTTTCTTGTAGTAAGTCTTGTTGGGATTGTAAGCCGCGCTGCCTGTGCCGCTGAGGGTTACGGGCGAGTAGGTGGTGGTTCTTACAAGATATGTACCTGTGTCGGAAGCGCCGAGTGCTACTTCGGGATGTGTGAAGTATGTTGTGCCTTCAACATAGGAATCGGGAAGAGTTACAGCGGCGTTTTCGTCCTGAGCAGTGTAGAATCTGCCGTTTGTTGTTTCAGTTACGGTTGCAGTAACGAATTCGGATGAGCAATATGTTGCTTTGGGATCGTAGTTCGAGCCGTTGAGAGTAACCTGGTTGTAGGTCTGAACCGCTTTGAACACGCCTGTGCCGAAGTTGTATGTTGTTGAGTTCGTGAACTTGTCGATATCCTGAGCAACGATGTACTGTTCGCTGTAATAAGTCTCGGACGGATCATAGTCGCCGGGAAGTGTTGCGGTCTGAAGGTTGTAGCTCGAGTCGAGATAGTAGTAGGTATCTACGGTCTTCGCTGACTTTTATCTGACCGGGTGAAAGAATGTTGTTGCGGTAGGGTTTGAGATATTCAGAGCCCATAATAAGCGGAAGCGCTGTTCTAAGAAGGGGTTCAAGCTTGGTGTAAGGAGTAAAGCTGTTCGCGTTGCCGCCGCTGAGAGCAATGATAAGGTGGTTGAGAAGGCCGCCTAAGTTGTCATTGTTCAGAAGACCGGAGGAACCTGTGCCGAGCGAGGTGATGCTTGTGGGAGTTGTGTATGCGTTTCTGTTGCCCTGAGAGGGAAGAAGCGCGTATTTGCCCATGGCGATGTAAAGAACTCTGTCAACAAGTCTGATGATAACTGTAAGAGTCGGGTTCGCAAGGTCTGCGCCCTGAGACTTATTTCTCTGGAGCAGGGAAACAAGTTCCTGAACGTCAACATCCATTACGGAGCCGAGGAGCCAGCCGCAGATAAGGTCGCCGGACATCTTGAGCGGGAATGTCGCGCCTGCGCCGTTCGCGCCTATCTGACCCTGAACCGTATATTCACTGCCCATGGTGTGGTCGGTGATGCTTGCGGGAAGCCATGAGGTCGGAAGAAGACCGAAGAGGATTTCGTCGATTTCTTTCCAGATATATTCATAGGTGGGATATTTGGTTGTGAGGTTGTAGGTGTCTTTGAACATGGGAAGATATTTGTCAACAACCCAGTCAAGAAGAACCTTGACGAATTTCTCGAAACGTACCGTTGCGTTCGTGCCGGGGCCGGGAACCTGTGAGAAGTCGGCTGTGATAAGACCGTCAAGGAAGTAAACGCCGATTGTAACGCCCATATCAACCGCGGCATAGGGGATGGTGTAGGTTCTTGAGTAAGCAGCGCCGTTGTTTGACATATCGAGACCGTTTACGGTGTATGTTGCGGTGAAGGGAAGAGGAGCAACAGCATGACCGTTGATGTCATAATATGTGCCTTCAGCGTAGTTTGCTTCAAGCTGCTCCATGTAGTTGAGGTCGGGGCAGATACGAGCGCAGAGCGATGCAAGGCAGTATGCGCCGATCTCGGAAAGGGTCTTCGCGTTGGGGTTGCAGTAGTAACCCTGAAGGATGTTCGAGAAGAGCATGTTGAGAAGTATCGCGATGCACTGGCTGTCGGGAATGATGTATTCGTCGTTTGCATCTTTTTCGGAGAGCTCATCGATGTGAAGCATCTCTTTGGAAAGAGTACCGAAGCCCATACCGTTGAGCATCGGGATACCGATACGCGCTACTTTATAAAGGAGTTCGATGAAAGCGTCCTGAATGGCAATGCCGTCTTCGTTGATAAGGATGTACTGATCCATACCGCCCTGGAAGAACCATGAAAGAAGAGTTTCAATCTTCTCGCCGGGATAACGGCAGTTGGAATAGTCGGGCTTTGTTTCAGCTTCGTCAAGAAGGTCTTCAACAAGGCCGAGAACCATTACCATTGTGGTGTTGTTCATCTGGTCTTCGGTGCCGTTCGGGAAAGCGTCGGATGTTTCAATACCGAAAGCGTCCATAAGGACATCTTTAAGAAGAGGAACAACGAGGTTGTCGAGAGCGGCTTCTATGACATTGTGGATAAGGTCATAGAACGAAACGGTCTTGACATTGACCTTGTTTAAGCCGAGGCCGAGGTCGCCTTCATAGTGGAGGAGCTCGGGAACCTTGGTGTTGAAGAGCCAGATGAGAAGGTCGTTGAGACAGCCGTCAACATCGCTGCCCTTGGGGTCGTAGGTTGTGGCTGTTGTGCCTGAACCTTCGGCGCCTTCTTCTCTGCCGGTGAGTTCTTCAAGCTTTGTGTAAATGAGGTTGGCGAGGTATCCGCCGATATCGTTGAGCATTTCGGGAAGGTCTATAACATTGTCGAGAAGGCCCCAGTCCATTGTGCCGTTGACGATTTTAACGAGAACGCCTCTGTTGTCGAAAAGGAAATGAACAAGGTTGTAAATGCAGTTATAGTCCCAGAGATTTGTGTCGGTTCTCTTTGTGTAGTTGGCGAGACAGTCAACGTTGATATCACTGAGGTCGCCGGTAAGACCGAGCCTGTTCGCGGCACTGATAATGCCCGCGTTCCAAAGGTCGTTGATTGAACCGAGGAGTCTGTCATAACTCTGAGGTCTGATATACTCGTCAATAAGAGTAATACCAATCAACTTGTAATAGACATGGATATCCATACCGTTCTGAAGAAGCGAGGGAAGCAAATCGTCAAGTAAGTTCATGATGTATGTGCCTGACTGCTCATACGTGAAGTAATACTTGCCGTTTTCATCCTCGTAAGGTGTGGTTATGTCCGCAAGTTTTGCATATGCCGTAACGCAAGAAGCGGATACGATCATAACAAAAGTAAGCAACATAGCCAGGATGCGGGTTGATTTCTTTTTCATGATACACCTCCGTAAGATTCACGCGCATATATAATGCGCCCGTTATAAGGTCGTTTTTATAATAAAGAGGGCTTGTTGTGACAAGTATGCGAGAATTTAAACAATTTGTAAATTAAATATGAATTTTTTGTGAACAAGAGCAAAAATATACATATTTTAACATTATTGTTGCGTTTTGCGTAAATGTAAAATTACCGTAAACAATTTACGAGGAGATTGTTACGGGAAAAAGTGATGGCTTTCAGGGCGGTTTCAGGGGTAAAAAAGCGGGGTTTTTTGTCGAAAAACCGACGGCAAACCGTCGTTAAAAAATCATCGGCTTCCTCTCCGCCGTGAAGAGGAAGCCGAATATATTAATGTAATATTATATATTATTACTGCGCGGATTTTTCGAGAGCCTGTTTTACATCGTCGATAATGTCATCGACATCCTCGATGCCGACGGAAAATCTGATGAGATCTTCATATACTCCGCAGTCTTCAAGTTCCTGCGCTGAAAGCTGGCGGTGCGTTGTGCTTGCGGGGTGCAGGCAGCAGGTGCGGCAGTCCGCGACATGGGTGACTATTGAGGCGAGTTCAAGCGAATCCATAAACTTGGTGGCGGCTTCTCTTCCGCCTTTGATGCGGAACGAGATGACGCCGCTTGTGCCGTTTGGCATATATTTCTTGGCGAGTTCGTAATCCTTGTTGCCTTCAAGGCCCGGATATGTTACCTCGTTGACATATCCGCTGTTTTCGAGGAACTGCGCGACTTTGAGAGCGTTTGAGCAGTGTCTTTCCATACGGAGGAAGAGCGTTTCGAGACCGAGGTTGAGCAGGAAGGCGTTGTGCGGAGAGGGAATTGAGCCGAGATCTCTCATAAGCTGGCTGAGTGATTTTGTAATATAAGCCGCGTTGCCGAACTGCTCTGTGTATGTTATGCCGTGATAGGATTCATCGGGAGTTGTGAGACCGGGGAACTTGTCGTTCTGAGTCCAGTCGAAATTGCCGCTGTCAACAAGAACGCCGCCTACGCTTGTCGCGTGACCGTCCATGTATTTTGTGGTTGAGTGGATTACTATATCCGCTCCGAACTCAAAGGGACGGCAGTTGATGGGAGTGGGGAAGGTATTGTCAACAATCAGCGGAACGCCGTGAGCGTGCGCGCATCTTGCATACATTTCAATATCGAGAACATGAAGCGAGGGGTTTGAAAGAGTCTCGGCGAATACAGCCTTGGTGTTCTCTCTGAACGCGGCGTTGAGCTCCTCTTCGGTCGCGTCGGGGCGAAGGAATGTGAAATCGATTCCGAGTTTGCGCATTGTGACATTGAAGAGGTTGAACGTGCCGCCGTAAATCGCGGAGGATGAAATGACATGGTCGCCCGCGGAGGCTATATTGAACACCGAGTAGAACGAAGCGGCCTGACCGGATGAGGTAAGCATGGCGCCGACGCCGCCTTCAAGAGCGGCTATCTTCGCGGCTACCGCGTCGTTGGTAGGGTTTGAAAGGCGGGTGTAGAAATAACCGCTTTTCTCAAGGTCGAAAAGCTGGCCCATCTCAACGGACGAGTCATATTTGTAAGTTGTGCTCTGATAGATAGGCAGAACTCTGGGCTCGCCGTTTTTGGGGGAATAACCCGCGTGAAGACAGTTTGTGTTTATTTTATATTTTTTCATTATATATAACCTCCTGAATTATATTTCACCGAAGAATTTGCGGATAAGATTGTGGCCGACCGCGACAAAATTGCCGGTAGCCTGCGCGGAGTTCTCGTTAATCGAGGAAACGCCGCTGTCAATCTCGCCGTTTTTGTGGTAAATCATATAGGGAACGGGATCGCCCGCGTGAGTCATTGTCACGATGGGAGTAGGATGGTCGGGAAGAATCATAATCTTATAGTCATCGCCGCAGTTGTCGAGGTAATCAAGAACAACAGGGAGAACAAGCTCGTCTATCAGTTCTATTGAACGCACCTTGTTGAAGGGCTCGTTGCGGTGACCGCATTCGTCGGGAGCCTCAAAATGAACATAGACAAAGTCTTTGCCCTTTCTGAACTCTTCGACGCTGGCCTGCGCCTTGCCCTCGAAGTTTGTGTCGATATAGCCAGTCGCGCCTTCGACCTCGGGAACATCCATACCTGCCGAAATGCCGATGCCTTTAAGAAGGTCAACGGCGGAGATGACGCTGCCCTTCACACCGTGCAGGCTCTCGAAATTGTCAAGCTTCGGGCTTGTGCCCTCGCCCCAGAGCCAGATTGAGTTGCCGGGACGCTTGCCTTCGGAGATTCTGCGGAGATTCACGGGATGGTCTTTGAGGAAGGAATAGCTTTCTCTCATCATAGCCGTAAGCTTCTGCGCGTTGGGATGCTTTGAGATGTATTCGCCCACTACCCTGCCCGAAATGTCGTGAGGGGGAGTCATATTGCCGAGCTCGGTTGTGCCGCCGTGATGAATGAGGCAGTGGCGGTAGCTGACGCCGCTGTAGAAATCGAACTCGCCGCCTCCGAAATGCTCCTGGACGGTTTTGATGAGTTCAGCCGCGTCTTCGCTTGTGATATCGCCCGCGGAGTAGTCAACCATTGTTTTGTCGTCGTAGTTTTCTTCATCGCTCAGGGTTACGACATTGCAGCGCATCGCTATGTCGTCCTCAGCCATTTTCACGCCTATGCTGACAGCCTCGAGCGGAGATCTGCCCGTGTAATATTTCGCGGGATCATAGCCCATCACGCTTAAATTCGCGACATCGCTGCCGGGTTTGAGACCTTCGGCGACCGTGCGGACCATTCCAACCTCGCCTTTTGACGCGAGGCGGTCGAAAATCGGTTTTTTCGCGACCTCCATCGGCGTTTTGCCGTCGAGGGCGGGAACGGGGTAATCCGCCATTCCGTCATAAAGTAAAACCAAATATTTCACTGTGTTTCCTTCCTTAATATCCGTTTATATTTTTACGCTGCATGGCGCCCAGAATCTTGTTGCGCACATCACCGTATTCTTTTTCAAGTGAGTTGAGTAATTGCTTTGCCTGTTCGCGCGCGGTCACTCCGTCTGCCGGGCATTTGCTTTTGACAACGGGAAGTTCTCCGCGGCGCACCGCCCTCGCGCAATCGCTCTCGCGTGCGTAAATCATCGGGCGGATCATATACAAATCCTTGCGGGAGAGGTAGGTGACGGGGCTGAAACAGTCAACCGTTCCGCCTCTTAAAAGATTCATCATAAATGTCTCGGCAACATCGTCAAGATGGTGGCCGAGCGCTATTTTGTTGCAGTTGTTTTCCTTTGCCGCGTCGTGCAGAATCCCGCGTCTCATACGGGCGCAAAGGCTGCACGGGTTGCTTTCCTGCCTGAGATCGAATATAACCTCAGCAAGCTGTGTGCGTTTTATGACATAAGGCACATCGAGGCTTTCGCAGAGTTCTTCGAGAGCGGAGTAATCGGTATCCTCTCCGCCGAACCGCATATCGAGAGTCACCGCGACAAGTTCGAATTTCTTCGGATAAAATGTGCGCAGTTTCGCGAGAGCCGCGAGCAGTGCGACGGAATCCTTACCGCCCGAAAGTCCGACGGCTATGCGGTCGCCGTCTTCAATCATATTGTAATCCTGCACGGCGGACCTTATGTAACCGAGTAGCTTCTGCATAAGTCAGTTCCTGTGTTTTCTTCTGTCTTTAACGGCGGTTTTGTTGCCTTTTTCGTCAATGATGTAAGTGTTGTCAAGCTGGGCGACAAGGCTCGCTTTGAAAGCCGCGACATACTCTTTGCGGAGTTTTGCCTGCTCCTCTTTCTCTTCGGGAGTGAGTTCCCTTTCGCGCGAGGCGCGGGCGAGTTCATTTATTCTGTCAATGCGTGACTGTTCCATATATCACTCCACGCAGACGCTCTCGACAGAAAGCGCTCTGCCTGTTTTTTCGTCAATTTCAAAAATACATCCGCACATAAAGCACTGCCCCTGAGCCGTCTCGAATCTCGACGGCATTCCCGTTTTGAACTTGGATATAGCGATTTCGGGCTTTATGCCGAGCACGGATTTTTCCGGCCCCGTCATTCCGAGGTCGGTGATGTAAGCGGTGCCTCCTTCAAGCACTCTGGCGTCGGAGGTCTGGACATGGGTGTGCGTGCCGAAAACGGCTGACACCTTTGAGTCGAGATAATAGCCGAGCGCCTTCTTTTCGGCGGTTGCCTCGGCGTGAAAATCGACAAGAATTATTCTGCAATCGTCAAGTTCGGGCAGAATCGAGTCAACAGCCTCGAACGGATTGCCCGCCTCGTTCATAAAAGAAACGCCCGACAGGTTGATTATTCCTATGCGCACGCTCCCCTTGTCGATTATTGTAAAGCCTCTTCCGGGATTGTTTTTGTAATAATTCGCGGGACGGATGATATCGAAACGGCTGTCGAGAAAATCATAGACCTCCCTGCGCTTGTAAACATGGTTGCCCGTTGTTATGACATCCACGCCGCTCGCAAAAAGATGCTCCGCCGAAAACGGAGTTATCCCGTTGCCGGCAGCCGAATTCTCACCGTTTGCGATTGTAAAACCGATGCCTTTGAGCTTCTTGAACGACGGAAGGGTTTTGCGTAAGAACTCGCAGCCCTCCTGCCCCACGACATCGCCTATTGCCAAAATATTCAATACTGTTCCCCTGACTATATCAAAGCCGCCCATAACATGATGCTATGGGCGGCCTCCGGTTTATTTTGCGTAATCCACAGCTCTGCTTTCTCTGATGATATTGACCTTGATCTGGCCGGGATATTCAAGTTCTTCTTCTATCTTCTGCGCGACATTGCGGGCAAGAAGCACCATATCGTCATCGCTGATTTTGTCGGGCTTGACCATAAGTCTGATTTCTCTGCCCGCCTGGATGGCGTATGTGCGGTCAACGCCCTCAAAGCCCGAAGCGATTTCTTCAAGTTTTTCGAGACGCTTGATGTAGTTCTGGACATTCTCGCGTCTGGCGCCCGGTCTTGCCGCCGAGATGGCGTCCGCGGCCTGAACGAGGCAGGCTGTGATTGTCTTTGCCTCGACATCGCCGTGGTGCGCCTGGATGGCGTGAATAACCTGTTCGTTTTCCTTGTATTTTCTCGCGTATTCAACACCGAGCTGAACATGTGAGCCGTCAATTTCGTGGTCGAGAGCCTTGCCTATATCGTGCAGAAGGCCCGCTCTTTTCGCGAGTTTTGGATCAATGCCGAGTTCCGACGCGAGAAGACCCGCGATATACGAAACCTCGAGAGAATGGTTGAGAACGTTCTGACCGTAGCTTGTGCGGTATTTGAGTTTGCCGAGAAGCTTGATGAGTTCGGGGTGGATTCCGTTCACACCTGCGTCGACAACGGCTCTTTCACCGGTCTGCTTGATGGTCTGCTCAACCTCGCGCTTGGATTTTTCAAACATTTCCTCAATCTTCGTGGGATGGATTCTGCCGTCCGCGATAAGTTTTTCGAGAGTAAGTCTCGCCACCTCGCGGCGGACGGGATCGAAGCTGGAAACGGTTATGGCCTCGGGCGTGTCGTCAACAATGAGGTCAACGCCCGTGATGGTTTCGAGAGTTCTGACGTTTCTGCCCTCTCTGCCGATGATTCTGCCCTTCATTTCGTCATTGGGAAGGGTTACGACGGAGACGGTAGCCTCAGCGGCGTGGTCCGCCGCGCAGCGCTGAATGGCGGTTGAAATAATCTCTCTTGCGAGGGCTTCGGATTCGTCCTTGGTTTTCTGCTCGCACTCCTGGATGCGAAGCGCTTTTTCGTGAGCGAGGCTCTGTTCGAGAGCGGTGAGAAGGTAATCCTTCGCCTGTTCCTTTGTGTAGCCCGAAATTCTTTCAAGCATTTCAAACTGGCTGCGCTTTATGCTTTCGACTTCGTCGAGCTTCGCTTCCGCCTGCTTGATTTTCTCGTTGAGGATTTCGTCTTTCTTTTCAAGGTTCTCTGTCTTCTTGTCGAGAGTTTCTTCCTTCTGGATAAGCCTGTTTTCGGAGCGCTGGACTTCCTTGCGTCTTTCGCGGAGTTCTTTTTCCGCTTCGGTGCGCTGTTTGTGAATTTCCTCTTTTGCTTCGATTATTGCTTCTTTCTTCTGTTCTTCCGCTTCTTTTTTCTTTTCCTCAGCGGCCTTGACTGCGTCGTTGATTATGCGGGCGGCTTCTTTTTCAGCCGAGCCTATGGCCTGTTCCGCAGTCTTTTTTCTATGCGATTGACCTGCAGCGTAGCCGACAATAAAGCATACGACGGCGGCGACTGCAACAGCAATTAATGCAATAACAATAGGCATTGAAAAGCATTCCTCCTTCTTTAAAAATTTTAAATATTAAAGTGATAAATAGCACTTATTGTATATTTCAGGCCGGAATCCACCATTCCGGCACAAAATAGCACTATTAAAGTAGATAATATACTTAAATAAAGCAAATGTCAAGATTTTTATTATTATATTGACAATATAATTGAAGAGTGTTAATATTATACCCGATATTTTCAAAACATTGATGCAGAACGTGTCTTTTGCACAGGTTTTTTCAGAGAGAACGCGACGCGGCTGAAATCGCGTTCATCAACCTTAAAGGCACCACCGCTGCGGAGTGTGCGGCGAAGCGTTTTTACGATAAACCGCGCCGGCAGGCACCGTTAAAAGCCGAATGAGAGGCGGATTTTTTCCGCAATTACGGGTGGAACCGTGGAGCTTATACAGCTTCATCCTGTTGTCTGCAGGGTGAAGCTTTTTATTTTGTAATTTTGTCAGGAGGAATATATATGATTAATGTAACACTCAAAGGCGGAGTCGTTAAAGAGTATGAAAACGGCATCACCGCCATGGAAATCGCCAAGGATCTCGGTATGGGGCTTTACAAAGCCGCCTGTGTCGCTAAAATCAACGGCGAGGTCAAGGATTTAAGAACACCCTTGAACGAGGACTGCGAACTGCAGATTCTCACATTTGATGACGATGACGGCAAAAGCACCTATCGTCACACCGCCTCTCACGTGCTCGCTCAGGCAGTAAAAAGACTTTATCCCGAGGCAAAACTCGCGATAGGTCCGTCAATCGAGAACGGCTTTTATTACGATTTCGATGTCGAGAGTCCCTTCACTCCCGAAGACCTTGAGAAAATCGAGGCGGAGATGAAGAAAATCATCAAGGAGGACCTTCCCCTTGAGCATTTTGAAATGACTCCCGAAGAGGCGATTGCGTATTACAAGAACCTCGGCGAAATCTACAAGGTTGAACTTGTTGAGGAGCATGCCGGCAAAGGCGAAAATATCAGTTTCTACAAGCAGGGCGAATTCACCGAACTCTGTGCGGGGCCTCACGTTGCTTCGACCGGCAGAATCAAGGCGTTCAAGCTCACATCCTGCACGGGCGCTTACTGGCGCGGCAGTGAGAAAAACAAGATGCTTCAGAGAATCTACGCCACCGCTTTCACCAAGAAAGAGGACCTTGACGCTTACCTCGAAGCGATAGAGGAAGCCAAAAAGCGCGACCACAGAAAGCTCGGCAGGGAACTCGACCTTTTTGCGTTCCGCGACGAGGCTCCCGGTATGCCGTTCTTCCTTCCGAACGGTATGCTTCTGCGCAACACGCTTATTGATTACTGGCATCAGGTTCATAAAAAGTGGGATTATCTCGAAATCTCGACTCCGCAGATTATGAAGCGCACTCTGTGGGAGACTTCCGGTCACTGGGAGCACTACCACGATGATATGTATACAACGGTTATTGACGACGAAGATTTCGCAATCAAGCCGATGAACTGCCCCGGCAGTATTCTTGTCTATGACCTTGAACCTCATTCATACAAGGAACTTCCCCTTCGCTACGGCGAACTCGGCAAGGTTCACAGAAACGAGCTTTCGGGCGCTCTTCACGGAATGTTCCGAGTTCGCTGCTTCACTCAGGATGACGCGCACATTCTGCTCGCTCCCGAGATGATAAGAGACGAGGTCATCCGCATAGCGAAGCTCTTCGACGAGGTTTACTCGGTATTCCAGCTCCCCTACACCATCGAGCTTTCAACAATGCCCGAGGACCACATCGGCTCTGTTGAGGACTGGGAGATTGCGACGAAAAATCTTGCCGACGCCATTACCAGCATCGGCAAAACATACGTTATCAACGAGGGCGACGGCGCATTCTACGGCCCCAAACTCGACTTCCACATTGAAGACTCTCTCGGCAGAACCTGGCAGTGCGGCACAATCCAGCTTGACTACCAGCTTCCCGGCAGATTCAATCTCGAATACACCGGCGCGGACGGCGAAAAGCACACTCCCGTTATGATTCACCGCGTAGTATTCGGTTCGGTAGAGCGCTTCATCGGCGTTATCACGGAGCATTTCGCGGGCGCCTTCCCGCTCTGGCTCGCTCCCGAGCAGATAAGAATTCTCCCGATAGCCGACAGACATCACGAGGCTTCCTACAAGCTGCTCGCCGACCTTGAGGCTCAGGGCTTCAGAGGCACTGTTGACGACAGAAGCGAAAAGACGGGCTACAAAATCCGCGAGGCTCTGCTCAAAAAGATACCCTACATTATCGTTCTCGGCGACAAGGATATTGAAAACGGCACCGTTTCGGTCCGCAAGAGAGGCGAAGAGGGCACAACCGCGATGAAGCTTGATGAGTTCATCGCTCTCGCGAAGGCTCAGGTTGAGAGCAAGGAGATTTTTTAATCAACCCGAAAAAAACATTTTTGACTGTTGTCTGACTGTTGAATAATTACGAAAGGAGGATGTGTGGTGAAAAAATTACTGCTGACTATGATTCTGCTGCTGTTTTTCTTTACTCCGCTTGTGTTTTCATACAGGGCTAAGGTAATTGATGAACAGATTCAGGCGGAAGAGGCGTCGGTTATCGCCGCGCAGACTCCTTACGATTATCAGAACGCCTGCACCGTGCTGACGGAGGCTGCGGGCAGAACAATCCCGAGACAGTTTCTCGAATCGCTTGAGAGAGAGACTGTCGATCAGATGGTGGCGCAGGCGGAAGAAGGCGTAAAACCGATTACGGTGAACGGCGAGACGCTCAATGTTATGTTCGCGAGATTCACGGGTGAAATCGACGGCAAAAAGGTCATTGATTTAGGTACGAACGGCAGCACATATTTTGAACTCGGTTTCGGCGGAGACATCAATTTCACAACCGACGGTTATATTATGCCTCACGCGCAGAATTACGTGAACGGCGTGCTTGACTGCATAGACACCGAATTCAAGGACGCGATGAAAGCCGTTGACATTATGATGCTCAACAACGAATTCACCTATTCAAAACGGGGAACGCCGACGCCGAACAAGCAGTTCACTTTCAGGGCGGACCCGTCAAGTGTAAAGTATTTGAACTTGCTGGGTATTGACATTGTTTCGCTTGCGAACAACCACACCTACGACTACGGTTCCGACTCATTCAAGGATACCCTCGAAACCCTTGACAGCGCTGCGATTCCGTTCGTCGGAGCAGGCAACGACATTGAAGAGGCAAGCCGGAGCGTGAGCTTTATTATCAACGGGTGTAAAGTAGCATACCTTTCCGCTTCAAGAGCGGAAAACCTCCGTCTGACTCCTGTCGCGACCACCACATCCGAGGGTATATGCGGCTGCTACGGTGAGAGTGAGGAGTTCATTGAGAACATCGAAAAGACAGCGGATAAAAACGACTATGTAATTGTTTATGTTCACTGGGGAACGGAATACTCCACCGACCTCCAGAACGCGCAGAAAGAACTTGCGAGAAAGTATATCGACGCGGGGGCGGACGCGGTAATCGGAGCGCATCCGCACATTCTGCAGGGTATGGAATTTTATAACGGAAAACCGATTGTTTACAGTCTGGGCAACTTCCTTTTCAGCACGAAAACGCTCGACTCGGGTATGGCTGTGCTGAGAATCGAGGGCGAAAACATAGCGCTTAAATTTATGCCCGGCAGGCAGATAAACAGCGAACTTAAATATATGAGAGTCGAAACCGAGCGCAAGGTTCTTTTCAACAGGCTTGTTTCGATTTCACCCTCCCCGATTAAGATTGACAGCGAGGGAAACGTTACGGAAGATAAATAAAAAATACCGGCTTGCCAGTCATAGGCAAGCCGGTTGTTGTTTGTTCTTATTCCTGATGATAGTCCTTGAGGAAGTCGCCGAGGTCGCGCATCGCTTTTGCGAGGACTTCGGGCTGCGGGAGCATAACGATGCGGAAGTGGTCGGGTTTGTCCCAGCTGAAGCCTCTGCCGGGGATTATCATTACATTCTTGCTGTGGAGGTAATCCATTGCGAACTGCTGGTCGTCGTGAATGTTGAACTTCTTTATGTCGAGCTTCGGGAATATGTAGAACGCCGCCTTGTTCTTGACGAAGGTCAGGCCTTCAATCTTTTCAAGTTCGCGGCAGGTCGCCTCTCTCTGCTCGTAGATTCTGCCGCCGGGAACCATCATTGCCCTTGTGCTTTCGGGATCTGCGAGGGCGGCGGGGATGACAAGCTGAGTGAGGGCGTTTGCGCAAAGACGCATCGCGCAAAGTCCGTTGACGCCCGCTATGAAATCTTTTGCCGCCTCTTTCGCGCCGCTGAATACCATCCAGCCGCAGCGGAAGCCGCAGATAATATGCGATTTTGAAAGACCGTTCATTGTAACGACAAGCAGGTCGGGAGCGAGAGTCGCGGTCGAGACATGCTCGAGGTCGTCCATTACAAGGCGGTCATAAATCTCGTCCGAGAAAATGATGAGCTTATGCTCTCTCGCTATCTGAACGAGTTTTTCAAGGAAATCCTTTGAATAGAGAGCGCCCGTCGGATTGTTGGGGTTTATGATGACGATGGCTCTTGTTTTTGAGGTGATTTTCTTTTTGATATCGTCAAGGTCGGGATACCACTCGGACTGCTCGTCGCAGATGTAGTGAACGGGTTTCGCGCCCGCGAGCCAGACGGAATTAGTCCAGAGCGAGTAGTCGGGAGCGGGAACGAGAATCTCGTCGCCGTAGTTGAGAAGGGCCGTAAGCGACATTGTAACAAGTTCGCTGACGCCGTTGCCGATGAAAACATCGTCGGGAGTGATGCCCTGGATGCCCTTGCTCTTGTGGTAGTTGCAGATGGCTTCGCGCGCTTCGGGCATACCCTTGAGGTCGCAGTAGGCGACAGCCTTGTCGGCGTTGTTGATGAGAGCGTTCTTTACGCTGTCGGGCATTCCGAAACCGAATGTTGCGGGGTTGCCCGTGTTAAGGCGGAGAACATCGATGCCCTCTTTACGCATACGCATAGCCTCGACGAAGACGGGGCCTCTTATGTCGGAATGGACGTTCGCAAGTTTATCGCTTCGCATAATGGGTTCCATAATTACACCTCGTTTTTTAATTTTTACCTTTTTTATTATAGTTTAATTTTGCCCGGCGGTCAATATTTATTATTCCGAAAATGCAAAAAGCGGCGGAAAATTTCCGCCGCCGTTTTTTATTGAGTTTTAACCGCTTATATCATACTGTCAAGCCAGCTGTCGTAGGGCTTGAGACCGAAGATTTTCGCTACCGTGGGAGCGACATTGGCAAGGCCGTAATTGCCTTCCTTGATTGTATATTCGTTCTTCGAGTAAATGATGAAGGGAACGGGGTTGAGCGAGTGCGCCGTTCTGACCTGGAGTTCGCCCTTCTTGTTTTTTTCAAGCATTTCGTCGGCGTTGCCGTGGTCGGCTGTGATAAGCACCGTCACGCCGAGTTCGTCGGCTACTTTGAGGACTCTCGCGATACCGAGGTCAACGGAGGCGACCGCCGTGATAGTGGCGTCAAGACTGCCCGTGTGGCCTACCATATCGCCGTTGGGATAGTTGCAGCGAATGAAGTCGTATTTGCCGGATTTCATAGCTTCGATAACGGCGTCTGTAACCTCCGCGGATTTCATCCACGGACGCTCGTCGAAGGAGACCTTGTCGGAGGGGATTTCAAGGTAGGTTTCGAGTTCTTCGCTGAACTTGCCGCTCTTGTTGCCGTTCCAGAAATATGTGACATGGCCGTATTTCTGCGTTTCGGAAACGGCGAACTGAGTCATACCCTGCGCTACAAGGAGTTCGGAAAGAGTTTCCTTGATTTCGGGAGGATTTACAAGATATTTTTCGGGGAGTTTGAGGTCGCCGTCATACTGGAGCATACCCGCGTAAACAACATCGGGCTTCGCTCCGCGGTCGAATTTGTCAAACTCGTCATAGTCGAACGCCATACTGATTTCAAGGGCTCTGTCGCCTCTGAAATTGTAGAGAATCACGCTGTCGCCGTCAACGATTCTGCCAACGGGCTCTCCGTCTTTCGCGATTACGAAGGGAGGCAGATCCTGGTCGATTACGCCGGGAATCTCGGCACGGTAGGTTTCAATGGCTTCTTTCGCGCTCGCGAACTGTCTGCCCTCGCCTTTAACATGGGTGTCCCAGCCGAGTTTTACCATATTCCAGTCCGCCTGGTAGCGGTCCATTGTGATTTTCATTCTGCCGCCGCCCGAGGCGATATCCGCCGTGAAACCGTCGCCGTTGAGGCCCGCTATCTTGTCTTCAAGAGCGTCAACATAGGTGAGAGCCGAGGTCGCGGGAACATCCCTGCCGTCAAGCAGAATGTGAACGTGCGCCTTTTTGATGCCTTCCGCCTTCGCCTTTTCGAGCATACTGAAAAGGTGGCTTATGTTCGAGTGAACATTGCCGTCTGAAAGAAGGCCGAGAAAATGAAGCGCGCTGCCGTTCTTTACGCAGTTTGAGGAAACTTCCTTCCAGGCGTCGGACTCATAAATTTTGCCCGATTCAATGGATTCGTTTACAAGTTTTGCGCCCTGCGAATAAATCTGGCCGCAGCCCAGCGCATTGTGACCTACCTCGCTGTTGCCCATATCGTCGTCGGAGGGAAGACCTACGGCGTCGCCGTGAGCCTTGAGACGGGTGTTGGGGCAGGTCTTTAGGAGATTGTCAAGAGTGGGAGTGTTTGCGAGAGTGACAGCGTCGCCTAAACCTGTTTTCGAGAAGCCCACGCCGTCCATAACTATAAGAACAACTTTTTCTGACATTGTGTTTCTGCCTTTCTCAAATATAAGCGGGCAAAACCAGAACTGATTTTACCCGCGGAAATTTTTATTTTGCGGCTTCTACGATAACCGAGAATTTTTCCGCGACAAGTGAAGCGCCGCCGATAAGGCCGCCGTCGATGTCGGGCTTCGCGAGAAGTTCAGCCGCGTTCTTTTCGTTCATTGAACCGCCATACTGAATAACGGTCGCGTCCGCTACCGCATTGTCGTAAAGTCTTGCGATGAGCTTACGGATGAGTTCGCAGACTTCCTGAGCCTGCTCGGGAGTTGCCGTTTCGCCTGTGCCGATAGCCCATACGGGTTCGTAAGCAATGATGATGTTCTTCATCTCTTCGGCTGTAACGCCCGAAAGAGCGACTTCCGTCTGAGCGCTTACGATTTCGGCTGTCATATCCGCTTTTCTTTCAGCGAGCATTTCGCCTACGCAGAGGATGATTTTAAGACCTTCGTTGAGAGCCGCGCGGACTCTGTTGCGCACGGTAATGTCGGTCTCGCCGAAATACTGTCTGCGTTCGCTGTGGCCGATAATGACATAGGGAACGCCCGCGGCTTTGAGCATCTTCGCGGAAACTTCGCCCGTGAAAGCGCCTTTTTCAGCCCAGTGGCAGTTCTCAGCGCCGATTTCGATGTTGGAGCCCTGAGCCGCTTCCATTGCCGCGTAAAGGTCAATGTAGGGAACGCAGAGAACTACTTTGCAGTCCGCGCCGGCTACGAGGGGTTTCATCTGAGCGATGAGAGCCTTTGTCTCTTCGGGGGTGTTGTTCATTTTCCAGTTGCCTGCGATAACAGGTGTACGGAGAGTTTTATTCATAACGGTTACTCCTTATAAAAATTATTTGTCGTTGACTGCTTCAATGCCGGGAAGAGCTTTGCCTTCAAGGAATTCAAGCGAGGCGCCGCCGCCTGTGGAGATGTGAGTCATCTTGCTGCCGAAGCCGAGGGTGTTTACCGCTGCAGCGGAATCGCCGCCGCCGATGATTGTAACGGCGTCGGTCTCCGCCATAGCTTTCGCTACTTCGATTGTGCCCTTGTTGAGCTTCGGGTTTTCGAAAACGCCCATGGGACCGTTCCATACAACCGTTTTCGCCTCTTTAACGGCCTGAGCGTAAAGAGCCGCTGTCTTGGGACCGATATCGAGACCTTCGAGGTTGTCGGGGATGTCGTCGGAGTCAATGAGTACCGTTTCGATGTCTTCATCGATGGGATCGGGGAAGTGGTCAGCCGCTATTGTGTCAACGGGGAGAAGAATTTTTACGCCCTTTTCCTCCGCCTTTTTGAGCATTTCGCCGCAGTAGTCAATCTTTGTTTCGTCAACGATTGAAAGACCGCTGGTGTAGCCGAGAGCGCGAAGGAATGTGAAAGCCATACCGCCGCCGATGATAAGAACGTCAGCCTTTCGGCTTTGTTGAGGAGGTTTTCGATAACATTTAACTTATCGGCAACCTTGGCGCCGCCGAGGATGGTGACGAAAGGTCTTTCGGGGTCTTCAACCGCGTTGCCGAGATATTTGAGTTCCTTGCCCATAAGGTAGCCGACAGCCGCTTCTTCAACATATTCGGTAACGCCGACTGTTGAGCAGTGCGCTCTGTGAGCCGCTCCGAAAGCGTCGTTTACATAGATGTCGCAGAGAGAAGCGAGATCCTTTGAGAACGCTTCGCCGTTCTTTGTTTCTTCAGCGCGGAATCTTGTGTTTTCAAGAAGAACAACATCGCCGTCCTTCATAGCCGCTACTGCCGCTTTTGCGTTTTCGCCGACAACTGTGTCGTCAGCCGCGAAAACAACTTCTTTGCCGAGTTTTTCGGTAAGTCTTGCCGCTACGGGAGCGAGCGAGAATTTTGCTTCGGGACCGTTCTTCGGTTTGCCGAGATGGGAGCAGAGGATAACCTTTGCGCCGTCGTTGATAAGCTTCTGAATTGTGGGAAGCGCGGCGTTTATTCTGTTTTCGTCCGTGATTACGCCGTCTTTGAGGGGAACGTTGAAGTCGCAGCGGACAAGGACTCTTTTGCCCTTGGCATTGATGTCGTCAACGGTCTTTTTGTTAAGAATACTCATTTGCGTTTTTCCTTTCAATATGTAAATTAGTTTTTTACCGATTAATTATTATATTATACTGCAGTCCAATTTTCAAGTATTAAACTTTCGGCGAAAATACACAACTATAAAGAGATTAATGCAAAATTATGGTTAAATTCACAATCATTTTGTAAATTCTCCTATTTTAAAACGTTTACTTGAATTATATAAATAAAAGTGCTATAATACAGGAACTTTATTTTCCGTTATAAAGGCGGCGATTGTTTGAACATTATCATTATAGGAATCGGAAAGGTCGGCTACGCGGTTGCCGAACAGCTTTCGGGCGAGGAACACGATGTTACGGTTGTTGACATAAACGAGCGTCCTCTCGCCGAGGCTGACAGGGAACTTGACGTTATCTGCATAAAGGGCAACGGCACATCCTCAAAGGTTCTTATGGAGGCGGGCGTGCTTGACTGCGACCTGCTTATCGCGCTTACCGGCAGCGACGAGCTTAACATTATGTGCTGCCTTATCGCTCGCAATATCGGCGTTACCGAAACGATAGCGAGGGTGCGCACTCCCGAGCTTTACGAGGACCTGAATCTTATCAGGGACAGTCTCGGTCTTACCATGGCGGTAAACCCCGAGCGCGAGGCGGCGACCGAAATTCTGAGAATACTCACCTTCCCCGCCGCAAAAAATATAGATATCTTTTCGCGGGGCAAGGTTGACCTCGTCAGTTTTGTCGCGGATAAAAACTGTTCTCTCATCAACAAGCCCATCAGGGAATCCTTCGCGAAAATCAACAGCAAGGTTCTCGCCTGCGCCGTTGAGAGGGATAAAAACGCGTTCATTCCCTACGGTGACTCGGTAATCAAGGAGGGCGACACGGTAGCCGTTCTCTCCGCCCCCGGCGACATAAACCCGTTTTTCAAGAGCATCGGCATACCGGTAACGAACATCAAAAACGTTATGATAATCGGCGGCGGCAGACTTGCGTCATACCTTATCGGCAGGCTCTGCGCGCTGAATATGAATGTAACCGTAATCGAGCAGAACAAGGAGACGGCGGAGAATCTGAGCTACGCCTTCCCGAACGCGAGCATCATTCACGGCGACGGCACGAACCGTTCGCTTCTTGTTGAGGAAGGCCTACAGGATATGGACGCCATTTGCTCACTCACGGGCTTTGACGAGGAAAATATTCTGCTCTCGCTCTACGCGAAAAGCCTTGTGCCGAAAATCAAGACCATCACAAAGGTAAACCGCACGAACTTCCTTGAGGTTCTGCGCACGCTCGATGTAGGCAGCGTCATATATCCCAAGCACACGACGGCGAACCTTATTCTTCAGCACGTCCGCGCAAGGCAGAACAAAATCGGCAGCAATGTCGAGACTCTTTACAAAATCATCGACAACAAGGTTGAGGCCCTCTCCTTCCGCGTGGGTGAAAACAGTTCGCTCATCAACAAGACACTTGAAGAGCTCCGCCTTCGCAAAAACGTTATTATCGGTTTCATCAACCGCGACGGCAAAACATTTATCCCCCACGGCAGAGACGACCTGCGTCCCGGCGATTCCGTCGTTGTTGTCACGACAATTACGGGACTTTCCGATTTAGATGACATAAAAGGATCGATTAACAAGCAATGAACAGACGACTGATTATCAATGTTCTGGGCAAAATAATGGCTGTCGAAGGCGTGCTGATGATATTCCCGATTGTCACGGCAATCTTCTATAAAGAAAAGCACAGCGTAATATCCTTTGCGATACCCATGGCTATGCTTCTCGCCCTCGGCATTCTTTTTGCCACGATAAAAACACGCTCCAAGACGGTATTCGCCCGCGACGGCTATGTCATGACCGCGGCGGCGTGGATAGTCCTGAGTTTCTTCGGCTGTCTCCCCTTCGTTTTCAGCGGCGAGATTCCCGAGGTCATTGACGCTCTTTTCGAGACCGTGTCGGGCTTCACTACCACCGGCGCTTCGATTCTCAAGGATGTTGAGGCGCTGAGCAAATCAATGCTTCTGTGGAGAAGTTTTACGCACTGGATAGGCGGTATGGGCGTTCTCGTATTCGTTATGGCGGTTATTCCTCTCGCCTCGGGCAGCGGAAACCTGCAGCTTGTCCGCGCGGAAAGCCCGGGTCCCGATGTAGGCAAGCTTGTTCCCAAAACGGCTCAGAGCGCGAGAATACTCTACGCGATTTACGCGGGTATGACTGTTATTGAATTTGTTATGCTCGCGGCGGGCGGTATGCCCGTTTTCGACTCGATATGCCTGACCTTCGGCACAGCCGGCACAGGCGGTTTCGGAGTTCTAAACAGCAGCGTCGCTTCATACAGCACCTACTGCCAGATAGTCATAACCGTGTTTATGGTTCTTTTCGGCGTAAACTTCAACATTTATTATCTGCTTATCTGCGGCAGGCTCAAAGACGCTTTCAGGAGCGAGGAGCTGCGCGTTTACCTCGGCATTTATTTCTCATTCTCGCTGCTTATCGCATACAATATCCGCAACATTTACCGCTCGGCTTCGCAGTGTATGCTTCTGAGCTTCTTCCAGGTCGGTTCGATTATGACCACCACGGGTTTCTCAACCGCGAATTTCGCGGCCTGGCCCGAACTGAGCCGGTATCTTCTTATGCTTCTTATGTGCATCGGCGCCTGCGCGGGCAGCACGGGCGGCGGTATCAAGGTTTCAAGACTCTGTCTGCTTTTCAAGACGGCTCATCACGAGATTCACAAGCTGCTTCATCCGAGAAGCGTAAGCGTGGTGCGTTTTGAGAAAAAGCGCATGAACGAGGGCATAGTCAAGACCGCTCACGTTTACCTTATGCTTTACATTATGATTATCGGAATTTCCGTTCTTGTCATCTCGTTTGACGAGTATGATTTCACATCAAATTTCTCTGCCGTTCTCGCGACCTTCAACAACATAGGTCCGGGTCTCAGCAGAGTGGGTCCGCTCGGCAACTACTCGCTTTACAGCGCGCTTTCAAAGCTTACGCTTATTGTCGATATGCTGCTCGGCAGACTTGAGATTTTCCCGATTCTTCTGCTTTTCAACCCCTCGCTTCTGAAAAAATACAGAATACGCAAAAAGGTTGAGGTTGACGAATAAACAAAAATATCAAAAGGAGAATGATTATGAAAAGAATAACCGCGTTGGTTCTGTGCCTTGTTATCGCTGTGTCGGCGTTCATCGTAAACGCTTGCGGCGCGGCGGATGAGAGCGGCACGCTCACATTTTCAAAAAACGGAAAATTCCGCATTCTCCAGCTGACGGACACGCAGGATGACGCGCATCCCGCGAAGGACCTTGAGACATTTCTGCGCATCGCGATAGAGACGGCGAAGCCCGACCTTATCGTTTACACGGGCGATCTTGTCGAGGACTCCCGCTTCGGCGACAAATTCAACGACGACGACCCGTTCAACGAGGGCGTTGTTGTCGAATCGGACGGAGAAATCGACATTGAGGCGACAACGAAAAATATTGAAACCGCGGTCGGTTATGTTCTCGGTGTTTTTGAGGATTATGAAATCCCCTATGTTATAGCGCAGGGCAACAACGACCACAAATGCGGCATAACAAATGAGGACTGGCTGAGAATCTACTCGAAGTATCCTCACTGCATTGTCAGGGACGACAGCGATGACGCCGACGGAAGACTCGACTATAATGTTATGATAAACGGCAGCGACGGCAAACCGAAGTTCAACATCTGGCTTATGGATACGGGCAGAGGCGGAATCAACAGCGACCAGATTGAATGGTATAAAACGCAGTCGGCGGCGATAAAAGAGCAAAACGGCGGCACTCCCGTTCCCGCGTTTTTGTTCCAGCACATTTACACAGAGGATTTAGGCAATGTTTTCGTTGAGTGCTCCCCCTTCGATTACGGAGCGAGAGCCGCGGGTTCCGGCTTTTACAAGCTGAACCCCGAAACGGCGAAGGGCTATGCGAGCTTCGGTTACGAGCCCTGCGAACCGAGCGAGGAGTTCAGAGCGTGGAAGGAATGCGGCGATGTCATAGGCGCGTTTTTCGGGCATCAGCACATCGACGGTTTTTCGGGCGTGGTTGACGGCATTGAAATCGGCATAACCTACGGCGCGGAATTCGCGAAACCAGGCCCCTTCGGTTACAGAATATTCGAGCTTGACGAAAACGATGTCACGAACTACACGAACGAGGTTTACACCTATGAAGGCAGTGTCGCGTTCGGCAATTCAAGATTTGAATTGCAGACGGATGAGGAAGATTTTTTTGCGGATCTTATCGGCAAGGTAATTGCGTTCGTCATCAACATCCCGACATTTTTCGAAAATCTTTTCAAATAATATCAATACAATCAAAAAGACGGATGCCGTAAGGGCAGTCACTCATAAAACAGTAATGCCTCAAAGAGCGACCTTCGCACATCTTTGCAGGTATTCCTCTTCGGAATACGGAAAGTATTCCTCATCGTCATAACCCGCAAATATGCACAAATATCATCTCTTTGAGGTGCGAAGCAGTTTTCACGCAAAAAAAGAGCCGCAGAACAAGGAAGA
>CADAER010000036.1:28596-36822 GCA_902787025.1 Oscillospiraceae bacterium
CGATGTTATGCGGCTTTTGGTTTGATGCGAAAACCAATACCGGTTTATGAGTTACTGCCCAACATCCGTCTTTCTTTATTTCTTTTTCTTTTCTCGGAGTTCTTTGAAAAAATCGGTCAGGACCGCGGAACATTCCTCCTGCATAAAGCCGCCGTTGAGTTCGGGTTTATGGTTATAAGGCAGGTCGAACAGGTTAATTACGCTTCCGCAGGAGCCCGCTTTTGAGTCATAGGCTCCGAAAACGACTCTTTTTATTCTCGAATTGATTATCGCCCCCGCGCACATCGGGCAGGGCTCCATAGTCACATAGATGTCGCACTCCCAGAGTCTCCAGCCGCCCAGCGCGGCGCAGGCCCTGTCAATCGCCTGCAATTCGGCGTGAACGGTGGCGTTTCTGTCGCTCTCTCTTCTGTTGCGCCCTGTTGAGACAATCTCGCCGTTTCGCACTATGACCGCTCCGACGGGGACCTCTCCCTCTGCGGCGCTCTGTCTTGCGAGTTCGAGCGCGGCTGACATAAAAATACGGTCGTTATCTATTTTATTTGCCTCCCGTCCAGCTCACATACTCTGCGGTGATTACGAACATGGCGATGAGCGAAAGAAGCATGGGGATTGTAAAGATGTAAGCCGATGTTTTTTTGCCGGTTGTGAGATTAGTCCGCACCTTCGCGGGTTTCGCCAGCGCGCCGTTTTTCCTGATGAATACAATCGCCGCACAGATACCGACGGCGGCAATGAGCCCCAGTGAAAAATAGAAAACCACATTCTGCGTGAATTCATCGGGAACCTTTTCAATCAGAAATTCGGTGCCCACCGAAAACGCGTTGTTGAGGAAGTGGATGACCATACCTGTCCACAGCGAGTTTGTTTTGCATACGGCGTAGCCGATAACGGCGCCCGCCAAAAACGCAAAGGGAACCTGAGTCAGATTGCCGTGCATAACCGCGAAGACCATCGCGGACATAACTATCGCGAAGCCCTCTCCGTATTTGCGGAGCGGCTGCATAACGACGCCTCTCATCGCGAATTCCTCGCACAGAGGAGGCACAATTGAAATCTCGACAAAATAGATTAACCAGCCCGTCGCGGTCGAGGGCGTGGGATACTCGACATCCTGAAGAGAAAAGCCAACCATTTCGATAAGGTCGGTGACAATCATCGACAGATAATTCGCCACGATGCAGAGCATAAAGCCCGCGAAGACGAGGCACACGAAATCGGTTTTATCCTTCGGCATATCAAGACATTCCGAAACGGTGGAGACTCCCCTGTTGCGCAGGAAAGCCGCGCCCGCCGCGAAGGGAAGAAGCACGCCCGAAAGCGAGAAAAGGATGCCCAGAATATTCTGGAAATCCGCGTTGTTGAGGTATAAGTCGCGAAGTTCGGGCATAAAGCCGATTACCATACCGAGAATATTCTGTATGACAATATAGCCGAGCACGCACAATCCCGCGACACAGCTCAGCCGTTTTATGTTTTTCTTTTCCTTCCTGTGTTCATAGAAGGGATCGTAATAGGGTGTGCCTGGCTGAACATAGTTGCCGTAATATGTGACGGGCGGGTATTGACCGTAACTGCCCTGCTGATAAGGGTCGTAATTATCCATAAAGCGTATCGCCTCTTTTCATCTGTTCTGAACTGTGTGTATTATACCGCAAAACAACAGCCGTTACAATAAATAATTTGTAAACATTCTGTTTTGATATTGAAATATTTTTGTTGATATTATAGAATAATATTGTTGACTATAATCTTTGAAAGGAACCGGTTATTATGAGCAATTTTACAAATATCCCCGAAGTGAAAACGGGCATTGTCGCCGTCAGCCGCGACTGTTTCCCGATTACTCTTTCCGAGTCAAGACGCAGGGCTGTCTGCGCCGCCTGCAAGGAGCAGGGAACGGAAATTTTCGAGTGCGAAAAGGCTGGATTGTCAAAGCCGCGGGCTGCAACGCTCTTGTGGTTTATCTCGGCAATTTCGGCCCCGAAACGAGCGAGACCATGCTCGCGAAATATTTTGACGGTCCCGTTATGTTCATAGCGGCCGCCGAGGATTCCGAGGTTGACCTGCTTGACGGCAGAGGCGACGCATACTGCGGAATGCTCAACTGCAGCTACAACCTTAAGCTGCGTGAAATCAAGGCGTATATTCCCGAATATCCCGTCGGCACTCCCGCGCAGCTCGCGGAAAAAATCGCCGAATTCATACCGATTGCGAGAGCGATAATCGCGCTTTCGAATCTCAAGATTATATCATTCGGTCCCCGCCCGCAGGATTTCCTCGCCTGCAACGCTCCCATCAAGGCGCTCTACGGCATTGATGTTGAAATCGAGGAAAACTCCGAGCTCGACCTGTTCGAGGCGTTCAACAACCACGAGGGCGATGAGAGGATTCCCGCCGTTGTCGCCGACATGGAAAAGGAACTGGGCGAAGGCAATATGAAGCCCGAAATTCTGCCGAAGCTCGCGCAGTATGAGCTGACTCTTCTCGACTGGGCGGAGGCTCACAAGGGCGGCAGAAAATATGTGTGCTTCGCGAACAAGTGCTGGCCCGCATTCCAGACTCAGTTCAAATTTGTTCCCTGCTATGTCAACAGCCGCCTCGCTTCAAGAGGCATTCCCGTTTCGTGCGAGGTTGACATTTACGGCGCTTTGAGCGAATACATAGGCGCCTGCATAAGCCTTGACAGCGTAACACTCCTCGACATCAACAACTCCGTTCCCGAGGATATGTTCAACAACAGCATCGCGGGAAAATACAATTATAAACATACCGATACATTCATGGGCTTCCACTGCGGCAACACGCCCTCCTGCAAACTCTGCTCGGGCACGATGAAGTTCCAGAAGATTATGGCGAGAGCGCTTCCCAAGGAGTTCACGAACGGCACTCTTGAGGGCAACATCGCTCCCGGTGAAATCACTTTCTTCCGTCTGCAGAGCACGGCGGACACCAAGCTTCGCGCCTATGTCGCCGAGGGCGAGGTTCTTCCCGTTGACTGCCGCTCGTTCGGCTCAATCGGCGTGTTCGCGATTAACGAAATGGGCAGATTCTACCGCCATGTGCTGGTGGAGAAGAATTTCCCGCATCACGGCGCGGTGGCTTTCGGTCATTACGGAAAACTGCTGTTTGAGGTATTCAAGTATCTCGGCGCGGAAAGCGTTGATTTCAATCAGCCCGCGGGCGACAGATACAAGACGGAAAACCCGTTTTGATAAATAAACAAAAGGAGAATTATTATGGCAAAATACAAATGCAAGGTCTGCGGAGTCACCTTCGAAGTCAAAGACGGCGAGACACCTGTCTGCCCCGTATGCGGAGTTGACGGCGACAATCTCGAAAAACTCGGCAATCCCTACGCCGGCACACAGACTGAGAAAAATCTCGAAGCCGCTTTCGCGGGTGAGAGCCAGGCAAGAAACAAATACACCTATTTCGCCTCAAAGGCGAAGAAAGAGGGATTTGAGCAGATTTCCGCAATCTTCCTGAAAACCGCGGATAACGAAAAAGAACACGCGAAAATGTGGTTCAAGGAACTCGGCGGCATAGGCTCGACAGCCGAGAATCTCGCGGCCGCGGCGGACGGCGAAAACTACGAATGGACCGATATGTATGAAGGCTTCGCGAAGACAGCCGAGGAAGAGGGCTTCACCGAACTCGCGGCGAAATTCCGCGCCGTCGCTCTTATTGAGAAACGCCACGAGGAACGCTACCGCGCGCTGCTTAAAAATGTTGAGGCGCAGGAAGTGTTTAAGAAGAGCGAGGTCAAGGTCTGGGAATGCCGCAACTGCGGTCATATTGTTGTAGGCACAAGCGCTCCGGATATCTGCCCCGTTTGCGCGCATCCGCAGGCGTATTTCGAAATCACCTGCGAGAATTATTGATTTAAATAAAAGTTTTTCAGCCGCCTGCCGAACGCAGGCGGCTTTTTTCAGTCTTTTTCGGATTTTTCAGATAAAAACAAGAGCCGCTCAAAGGCGGCTCTTTCAAGAAAAGAAAGGTATGAAATATAATAAAAAAGGCGGTATCTTCAATACTTTGTTACGCTACGCGGTGGATGGCGGGAGCGTTTGAAACCACCGTTACGGCGATTTCCTCTTCGGGAAGGTCCGCGGGAGCCCTCGACTGAATCTGACGGGCGGCGCGGGTTTTTTCGCGCTGTTTGCGGCGGCGGTAGTTGCGCCAGTGGATGCCGATAGCCCTGAAAAGTTTATTTTCAAAATCGAGTAATTCTTCTCTTTTGACAAAGCCGGCAATCGCAAGCACGACAGCGACGAATTCGAACAGTGAACGGATGATTAAAGCGAGTGTCATTTTATGTTCCTCCTCTTCATTTTTTCGGAATATTTCGTTGAACATTTGTTCTTTACAGTTGCTATTATAGCACCCGAACAATTGTTTGTCAATACAAATGTTCGATTATTTTGAAATATTTTTGTTCCTTTAACTCGGCTACATATTACCACAATATATAGTTGTTGTCAAGAGGCTTAACCACAATTTGTAGTTGTTTTTTCGGTATTGAAAATAAGCGCATCGCGGTATCCGGAAAAATTTGTTCGGCTGAAATAAAAAAACAGCAGGGTTGAATACCCTGCTGTTTTGGTTATATTTCTGTTTTTTCTCAGCAGATTCCGCCGAGGAATTCGCCGAGCGTTCCGCCTATGATTGCATCTATAATTCCTGCGAAGAAGGCTATCAGTCTGTCAAAGAAGGTCTTTCTGACCGTAACGTTCATAACCCCGCTCTCAGCAAGAACGCTGCCGTCTTTGCCTATGATTTTTGCCTGAACGGTGTAGTCGTCGGTCGGCTCCTCAACGCCGATACCTTCGCCCGCGCCGATATCTTCATCATTTACAAACCAGTGAATCGCGGCGCCTTCGGGCACATCAACCGCGGTGGCTCTGTAAATCATACTGTCCTTGTAGCCGATTTCGAAATTCTCTTCATAATCGTCAATAACAACAGCGGGCTCATATTCGGTGTAAACGGGCCTGACCGTAATTCCGCCGGGCTTGAGAGTGTATTTTTCCCAGCTCGCGTGGTAATCCTCTTTTTCGGGAACTGCGGGAGGAGTGATTGATTTTGTGTTGACCGTGTATGCAACCTCGCCGACGGTCTCGCCGTTTTCATCAACAAAGGTTGCAGTGTATTCAATGGGTGTTGCCGTGTAAACGGCAGTGTAGGTTGCTTCATTCTCAACGGGAACAACCTCGGGGCTCCATGCCGAGAATTCGTATGTGTACCAGTCATCCGCCTCTTTTGTCGGTGCAGTGCATTCGGGCATTTCGCGTTTTGCGTATTCCTTGCTCTGAAGCTCCTTGCCGTCTTCGTCAACAAAGGCGACGGTTATGTTTGTCGCGTCTTCATAAACGGGAGTACGGCTGCCGTCCGATTGCGCGCGGACAACTGCGGGTTTGTTTATTTCAACCTTTTTCATCTGAGCGGGCAAAACCTCGCTCTCTACGCAACGACCGGAACCGATACCGTTTGCTCCGCTTTCGGCAACTGCCGTTACCTGCGCATTCTCCTTTATAATAATTGTGCCTTTCGGATTGCCATTAACCGCGCAGCCCCTGCCGAGACCTATCGCCGCACCGCCTTCGGGAGGCTGACCCTCTCTGCTGTCCTTCGTTGCCAGAGCAGTAACCGTTGCGTTGCCCCCGATTGTTACGCTGCAGTCAAAGTTTTCGGCGTCATATTTATCCTCTTTTGAAGTGCCTCTGCCTGAGCCTATGCCCGCGCCGCCGGAAGAGCCGATTGCCGTGACAACGGCAGTGCCTTCAATGACTATATTGCCTGAGGAGGCGCCGTAGCCGCCGCCTATGCCTGCGGCGTGGTTGGTTTGTGCGGGATATGTTGAAGGGTCGGAAATGTCAAAACTGTCAAAACTGAAATCTCCGCCGGCAGCCGAAGTTGCGCGCACCGTGCCGCCCGAAATCGTTATTTTTCCTCCGTTATAAAATCCGACACCCGCGCCCGTGGGATTGCCTTGATAGTCTTGAAGCGCGCCGCCGCTTGTGCCATAGCCGGAGCCGATGCCCGCGCCGCAGCCTGTGCCGTACGCGGTGATGTAACCGTCATAAATATTTATTTCACTCGCGGAGCTGTGGAAGCCGGAGCCGATGCCTGCAGCTCTGTCTCCGCCGGTGGCGGTAATTGTGCCGCTGTAAATATTTATCTTGCCCGCTTTGCTGTTGGACGTGGATGGGGACTGAAACCCTATACCGCCGATTCCCGCGCTGTATTTGCCGCCCGTAACGGTAAGCGTTGAGCCGTCACGACCGTAAATGTTGACGGTCGAACCCTCTTCAACCTCGATGCCCGCGCCGACATAAGCGGAATTGGCGGAGAGAACGTTGTCACCCTCAAAAACAAGGTTCACAACAGCGCCGCCGCAGATTCTGACGGCGGGGCCGGGCGTTAAGCCGGTGTTTTCATGCGTTACGCCTGAAATGAGAACGGTTTTGTTTTCATCAATAACAAGCGTGCCTTCCCAGTTGTTTTCGGCATTGTAGGTTATTTCCGGTTCGGGAATGTCAGCCGCAGATGAAACCGCAGACATGCCGAGCGCAAAAACAAGGGCGAGAACAACCGCCGTTATCTTCCTGATTTTTTTCATAATTCATCCTCCGTATTTCAATAAATCAGCGGATTAAACAACAGGTAAATTGTAACATAACAGGTGTGAAATATGCAATAGCGGTTAATAATTATATACACTTCCTTTCGGCTTTGTATTCCCCTGCTCTGAGCGGCTGGATTGTCGAGCCGTGCAGTTCGAGATCGGTGTTCTCGCAGGTGAAATACCAGCCCTTCGGCAGAACGATAAATCCCGTCGCCTCATCGGGACACTCAACCGAGAGGGTGACTTCATTCCCGTTTTTGCGCCATTGTGTTTTTACGGTGCCGCAGGGGGCGTCGTAATGAGCCTTCGCGAAGTCGAGCTTTTCAATAAAGTCGGGAGCTATGTCGAAATCGTCGCAGCCGTAAAGCCTCGGATTCGGTCTTATGCCTACGACGCGCTGAATGAACCAGCTGACAATATCGCCGAAGAAATGGTGGTTGAGCGAGTTCGGCGTGTCGTTTTCCTCTTCGGGCTTGAAATCTTCGGGCATTGCGGTAAGTCCGCGTTTTATGAAATTGCCGTATGAGGGGAAATCCTCTCTCGTAATCATTTTATAGGCGAGGTCGCCTTCGCCGAGGTCGGAGAGCACGTGGAAAAGCACTCTCATTCCTATCATACCGCAGGCGAAGTGGTCATCCTTTTCGTGACAGAGTTCGACAAGCCTTCTGCCCGCCTCGGGAATCTCGTTTTTCTCAAACACGCCGTAATAGATGCAGATTGCCTGCGAGGTCTGGCAGCGCGAGCGCACGGACATAGTTGAGAAATCTACAAGGTTGCGGCGGACTGCCTCCCTGAACGAGTCGGCGAGACTCTGCGCGAACTGTCTGTGAATCTCCATACCGAGAGCCTCGAACAGCTTAGCGGATTTATTGCAGATATACATGGCGATTACGCTGTCGGTAACAATCAGCGGCGAGTCGGGATCTCCCGCACCTTTGAGCGGCTGGAGCCAGTCGCCGAGACCTATGGCGAGCAGACCGTCCGCCCTTCTTTTTTGTGAAATATATGAAAGATAGCGCAGCATACTGTCGGCGCAGTCTTTCGCGGGCTCAAGGTCGCCTCTCAGACGGAACATCTGCCAGCAGAGTTCGGTAAGAACATTATCCCAGGCGGGACCGTTGCCCCAGTCGAAGCCGAAGCCCGGTGTGGGAACAACGCCCGGCAGAGCGCCGTCAATACGCTGAACCTTTCTGATATTTCGCAGCCACTCCTTGTAACTCTTTTCGGGAGTGAGCGTGAGAACGACTCTCTCGCACGAAACGGCGGCGTCACCGGTCCAGCCGTTTTTCTCCCTGTGCGGGCAGTCGGTCGGGAAATAGTAGAAATTCGCGAGGTCGCTCACTCTGCTCATATCGCGCAGGGCGTTCATCACGGGGTCGCTGCACTCGAACGAGCCTCTTTCTTTAAGGTCGGAATTCGCCCTGAGCATAACGAGTGTTTCATCGCTGACCTGCTCTTTTTTCAGCCCGAAAACAACGGCGTAGCGGTAGCCGAAATAGGTGAACTGCGGCTCGAAAATTTCATCCTTTTCGCCCTTGCAGACATAGAGAGCGGTCTGACCGTAGCAGTCGGGATAAAAGCTGCCCGTGTTTATATAT
>CADAER010000037.1 GCA_902787025.1 Oscillospiraceae bacterium
GCATCTGTTGGCTATATTTACGGCTCCCTTCGTGTTAAACTTCCTACTGATGTCGAACACCTCAGTCTAATCCAAACCGCTTACAACGGCATGAACCGCCTTATGAATGACCTTGTTGCACAAAATGTTACTAAAGTTATCTATGCTTCAGGTCCTCTTATGTCGGCATTTGAATCATACGCAGAAAAGAAAAACGACATGGTTTTCTATATTACAGACCAACTTACCAATGGCGTGTATAAGACCTCTATTAAAGAAATTGAAACAGAAGATAGTTTTACTGGCGAGACTAAAAAGTTGAAAGTAGCTTCACTTGTCTCTAATGAAAATGCCCCTAATGGCTATGTCCGCTCTGAAAAATCACCGTTTGCTGCTTATGGTGTCGAAATTGACCAAGTTTCAATCTCTGAAATTACTTACGATGAAAAGGTTAATCAGCAGATTCAAACTCAGCAACAGGCAAACATGTCTATCCAAACCAAAAAGGCCGAAGCACTTGCAGCACAACAGGACGCAATCAAAGCAGAGGCTGAAGGTAAGGCTGCTGCTGCAAAAGCAAAGTGGGAACAGGAACGTATCAAGGCAACCGAAGTCACAAAGGCTGAACAGGAACGTGAAGTTGCACGTCTTGCAGCAGAAAAGGCTGAATTTGATAAAAAACGCATTATCGCTGAAGGTCAGGCTGAAGCAGAAGCAAACCGTCTGAAAGTTGCAGCAGGTCTTACACCACAGGAACGTGTTGAATGGGAATATAAGACAAAAGTCGGTGTTGCTTAAGCACTTGCAAAATCAAATGTCTCATGGGTTCCGAAAGTTATGCTGAGTGGCAACGGCTCTTCAACTTCAACCGCTATGGATGCTGTCGGTCTTAACATGCTTCTTCAGGCTGTTGACAAAGTAAGCGAAAAGTAATTGTTACTAAAAAACGCAAAATACCCTCACCTATTAAGATGGGGGTATTTTGCGTTTTAAATTTTTTTTTTATATATTTGCAAAAAAAGGAAAAAGTTTAATATGTGTTTAGTTCGAAGCAGTCGTGTGCAAGTATCTAAAAAAGATATTGTTATATATAAAACAGCAATTTGCAAAAAAGAACCTGAAAATTATGCAATAACGGTTGAAACTAATAAAGGAATTGGTTGGCTTTATCAGAAACCTGAACCTATCATTATGACACCTTTTCAACATTTTGAAATTTCGTTAAACAATGAATATACAATATTTGATTCTTGTTTAAAACAATATCCAAACAAATTAGTAATAACTGATGGTGCTTTCCATTGTTTTGAAAGTCTTTCTGTTGCTGAGAAATTTGCTAATGTTTTTGCCAATGAGTTTAAAGATAATCGTTTTTTAAAAAATTTTAACCTTGTTATCTTAAAAGGTGTGATTCCAGAAGGCTCACACTATTGTTATGGGGTTTTTGAGTTCGATAATTATGTCTTTGACAGTTTAGCCTCAGATAGAATTATTTACAAATCTGGACGAATCATTAATCCAGCCTTCACTATTCATTCCATTCAGGAGGTATCAGATGAATAAAAGATTTTTATCGTTATTGCTGATGCTCTGTGTGATGGTCGGTGTAATTTTTGGATCTGTTTATGCAGATATTGAAAAAGAAGCACCGATGCTTGCAGAGCAGGTCGCTGCGGGTACCCTGCCCGCTCTTGAAGACCGTATCCCGGTCGCGGAAGATGTCTTTGTTGAAACCGAATATACTCCGGAAGAAACACCCGTTTACGGCGGAACGATCCGCACAAACAACGGCGGCATGTGGTATTTCGGTCCGAAAAAAAGAACCACCGCCGATGCTTAAAACCTGCGAAGTCTTAAGTATCAACGGTTTTCCTTTGGTTGCGGAGGCAGGATTTGAACCTGCGACCTCCGGGTTATGAGCCCGACGAGCTACCGAACTGCTCTACTCCGCGATATCTGATTGCTAATACATTATACACGGTATTTTTGTTTTGTCAAGGGGAAATTGCTGCTTGCGCGGGAATTCGGTCGGACGTCGAAGGTAAAGCCGTTCGATAACTGCCCCTCGTAATAACCGGATTCGAAACGATATGTTTTACGGATATTGAAAAGAGAGCGGCGTGTGTGTTATTATTAATATGTTGTTTATTAATCAAGACAACCGTAAAAAACGTAAATATGTGAGGTTTCAGATGATTAAAAGCATAAAGAAAGAATACATTTTTGAAAAAGACAGCGTCACTCCCGCTTGTCACGCCTCAACCGTTCTGCCTCTTGACGACGGCAGGGTTATTGCCGCATGGTTCGGGGGCAGGCGTGAAAAGAGTCCCGATGTTGAAATCTATGTTTCAATAAGAAGCGTAAAAGGTGTGTGGAGCAGGCCTGTTTCCGTCAGCGACAACGACAGCGTTCCGAACTGGAATCCGGTTCTTTACAGGCGTGAAAACGGCGAAATAATACTTTATTACAAATACGGCAATGAGATATCCGACTGGGTGACAAAATATGTTATAAGCAAAGACGGCGGAAAAACGTGGAGCGCTCCGCGGGTGCTTGTCGAAGGAGATATATCGGGCGGAAGAGGTCCTGTCAAGAACAACTGCCTTAAACTTTCAAACGGCGTTCTTCTTGCTCCCGCCTCGACGGAAAAGGGCTTTGCGAGATGCTTTATTGACCGCTCGGAAGATGACGGCATCACCTGGAAAGCCTGCGATTTTATGCAGACTCCGAAATACAAAGGCAGGCGGGTATGGCTTATTCAGCCCGCTTTGTGGGAGAGCGAGAACGGCGGAGTTCACTGCTTTATGCGTTCGGACTCGGGCGCAATCTACAGAAGCGATTCCGACGATTACGGCGTAACCTGGTGCAAGCCTTATCGCACGAGACTTCCGAACAACAACAGCGGAATCGACTGCGCGAAGGACCGGGACGGCAGGCTCTGGCTTATGTATAATCCAGTCAATGTCAACTGGGGTGTGAGGCATCCGCTTGTTCTGAGTGTTTCCGCCGACAACGGAAAGCACTTTACCGAAATATTCAATACCGAACCTGGATTCGGCGAGTTTTCATATCCGTTCATTACGGCATCCGGAAACAAGCTTTACGCTGTTTACACTCACAAGAGGAAGCAGATCGCTTACCTTGAAATTGAACTTGAATAAAACAATTACGGAGTATAAAATGTCTGAAAAAATCTGTGTGGCTGTCGCAATAATACTCGCGGTGTTCTGTGTTGCCTTTATTGTTATCAACGGCGACACGGGTGTTTATTCCTTCAGCTCAGGCGGCTTTACCGTTGACGATTTTACTGTTACGGCTGAAAACGGAAAAGTTGAAGTAACCGGCAAGCAGATAAAAGACGGCAGGTTTATAGTTACGGAACTTTGACAAACTTGCTTAAAGGCAGAGCGGACAAAGCTGTTGAGTTCGCGAAAATGCAGAAGGAAAAAACGGGCAGGGATATTATCTTCGTGCCGTCGGGCGGTCAGGGACCGGATGAGGTAATGCCTGAGGCTCAGGCGATAAAGAATTACCTTGTGAGCGAAGGTATTGACGAGGAAAAAATACTTGTTGAAGATAAATCAACGGATACGGTTGAGAATTTCAGGAACTCCAACGAAATCATCCTCGGGCACGCGGGAAGGGAAGATGTGAAAATCGCGTTTTCCACGACGAATTATCATATTTTCCGCTCCGGACTTATTGCCGCCTCACTTGGAATAAACGCGGAGGGAACAGGCAGCCGCACGAAGGCGTATTTCTGGATAAACGCGTTTATCCGCGAGTTTATCGCCACTCTTCACGCACAGCGGAGAAAACATCTGAAGGTTGTCTTAACGCTTATTGTCCTGATAATTGTTACTGTTGCCGCCGTCTATATTTCCGACACTATATAAAATATTTAACCGCCCTTCCGGGCGGTTTTTTATTGACAAAACAGAATATTGAATATATTATTTTATTGACATTACATTTGTAACCCCGTTACAGGTGTAACCTCTTATTCCGATGCTGCCGAAAGGATGAAAAATATATGGAGCCTGTAAGAAAACTATCAAACGACGAGCTGTTCAGACTCTCAAACGAACAGTCAAAAAAGCTGACAAGGGAGAGCATTGTAACCGCCCTTGTGCTTCTGTTTGCCGAAAAGCCTTATGACAAAATAACGGTAACGGATATAGCGAAAAAGGCGGGCGTTTCGAGAACTGCGTTTTACAGCAATTTTGAAAACAAGGATGATGTTGTAAAGGAGTTCGGAAAAAACGTAATTAACGAACTTAACGGATTTTTCTCGGGCGAGAGATATGACGGCGACGGCAGGGCGCTTCTGCTGGCTGTTTTCAGCACGATAAAGCAGAATCCCGAAAGAGCGAAAGTCCTTTTCGGCTCGAGGCAGATGGTTTATGAAATCCTCGGCGGCAGCACTTATCTTGACAGCATAATGCCCGTAAAAGACAGATTTGACGTTTACAATTATCTCGCTACGGAGGCGGCCCTCAAAAAGATAATTGTGGAATGGTATAAAAGAGGAATGAAGGAATCGCCCGAAGAAATGGCGGACTACTGTTCGGAACTCTCAAAGAAAATAATCGTAGGCGGTGAAAACGTATGAAGAAGATACTGTCAATATTTCTGATTATTGTTTTGCTTGTTTCGGCGGCGGGTGTTTCAGCGCTCGCTTTAAGCGGAAGAATAGACGAAAAAGTGGTTGAGAATTCCAAAAAAGCCGCCGTTGACGCTGAGGCGGAAGGTATAGTCCTGCTGAAAAATGATGATTTTCTTCCGCTCGACGGCAGAAAGCTCAACATATTCGGCACAGGCTCGGTTTATCCGTTTATGGGCGGCGCGGGTTCGGGAGCCATTACCTCAGACGATCCCGTTACTTTTTATGACGCTCTTGATGAAGAGGGTATAGAATACAACAATGAACTGCGCGAACTTTATGAAAAGAACATCGGCACAAATCAGATGCCGAGAACGGACAACACGGTTATAAACAATCTTCTGCAGGTCGCGCTTTCAATAAACTCGCTCAAGGAAATGCCTGTCAGCAAGCTTACGGACAAAATAATGAAGAACGCTGTTGATTACTCTGACACAGCGCTTATTATGATAAGCCGCACAAGCGCTGAGGGTTCCGACCTGAGCTTTGACACGCTTAAACTGAGCGATGAAGAAAAGGCGCTCGTTGAACTTGTCACGGATAAATTCGCGAATGTAATTGTGCTTTTCAATATCGGCAATGTTATGCAGGCGGACTGGATTGAAAAATACGACAGCATAAAGGCGGCGGCAATAGTTTGGATACCCGGTGAATTCGGGTTTATCTCGGTGGCGCGGATGCTTGTCGGCAAGGTTAATCCGTCGGGCAGACTTGCGGACACGATAGCATACAATCCGGAAGACCATCCGTCGGGAAAATGTTTCGGCAACTTTTCCTATTCCGACGCGGACGGGAGGCATTTTGTTGAATATCAGGAAGGTATTTATGTAGGTTACAGATATTTCGAAACATTCGCGAAAGACAAAGTGCAGTTTCCGTTCGGTTACGGATTATCATACACAACTTTTGAAAAGGAAGTAACTTCAACCTCGTTTGACGAAAATGAAATAAAGATAAGCGTCAGGGTTACAAACACGGGAAGCGTCGAGGGCAAAGAGACTGTTCAGGTTTATTATTCCGCTCCGTATAGTAAAGGCGGGATTGAGAAGAGCGCTGTATGTCTGGGCGGCTTTGCAAAGACGGATATGCTCGCGCCAGGCAAGTCGCAGACGGTTGACGTTGTTTTCAGAACAGATGACATGGCATCCTACGACAGGGAAAACAACGAAGCTTGGGTGCTTGAAGCGGGCGACTATAAAATCATTTTTGCCGAGAACGCGGATGAATTCATTGAGGAGTTCACATACACCATCGATGAAGACAAGATAATCAAAGAAGACAGCAAAACGGGCAGTGAAATCAAGAATCTGTTTGACAGCTGTTATAACGGTTTTACCGTTCTTTCAAGATCGGACGCGAAGGCGACATACCCCGAAAGCAAAGAAAGGCAACAGACGGACGCGGTCAAGAACGCGGACAGTCTGCCTGAGCCCGTAAAGACGGGAACCGCTCCGAAAACCGGAGTGAAATATGAAAAAACAATCACCTTGCGTGACGTATATGAAGACGAAAGTCTGTGGGACGCGTTTCTTGACCAGCTGACTCTTGACGAAATGGCTCTGCTTGTTTCCGACGGAGGATACGGCACGGCGGGAGTTGAAAGACTGGGCATTCCCGCCACAATGGATAATGACGGACCTTCGAGCATAAAAGGCAGAAACGGTCTTCTCTACACAGACAGCGGAGTTGCCTTCCCCTGCGAGACGGCAATAGCCTGCACGTGGAATCCGGAAATCGCAAAGAGGATAGGCGTTGCTCTCGGAAAAGAATCGGCGGATATGGGAACCGATATTCTCTACGCTCCCGCGGCAAATCTTCACAGAAATCCCCGCGGCGGCAGAAACTTCGAATACTTCTCGGAAGATCCGCTCATAAGCGGAAAAATGGCGGCGGCTTTAATCAACGGTTGCAGCAGCGAAGGTCTTGTCGTGACGCTTAAGCATTTCGCGTTGAACGATCAGGAATCGCACCGCAATGGAGTATTTACCTGGGCCGATGAACAGACAATGCGCGAGCTTTATTTAAAGGCGTTTGAAATCGCGGTTAAAGAAAGTGACTGCGCGGGAATTATGTCGGCATACAACCGCATAGGCGCTGACTGGTGCGGCGGAAGTTCGGCGCTTCTAATTGACCTTCTCCGCAAGGAATGGGGCTTTGACGGTTTTGTTGTTTCGGACTTCACCTCAAACATTACGGGTTCGGGTTATATGAGCCCCGTGCTTGCCGTATATAACGGCAACGACACTATGCTTACGGGAATCAGAGGAGTATTCCTGCCCGGTCATATTTCGGCTGTAAAGAGCCAATACAGAAAAGACCCGATAGGTTTCGGCACGGCTTTGCGTGAAAGGTGCAAGGAGCTCTGCAAGGCGAAAATGCAGACAAGGGCGTTTCAGCATCCCGAAATCAAATACGACGATTCGTTCGCGGGCGCTCTGCTCAAGCCGTCGGAGTGGAATTTCACATTCCCCTACACCGTTTCTTTGCTGCGGTATATTCTCAACAACATAACCTATGCCGTTATATATGCGTTGAGAGTGTTGTTCGGATAAAAGTTCTGAAAATCAATAAAGACTTGCAAAAACTCCGTTTGCGCCGCAGACGGAGTTTTTATATCGGCTGCTGTTGAATTGATTCTGATAATAAGTTATAATAAACGCATAACAATAACGGAGGCGGCGTTTTGAATACTGTTATACTTAATGATGAACTTAAAATAACATATCCCGATTCTTTTATTGAAAGAAACGAGCAGGAAAAAGCGGGTATGAATTTCTACGGTAATATACCTGATTTATGTCTGAACGATCCCGAAAAGCACATCACGATTTCCGTCGCGTTCAAGAAATACGGCGTGGCTGCGGCAGCGCTTGCAAATCAGAAAGGCACTGTTAAAAGCATGAGCAAAAAGACTGCCGGACTTATGAAGGAATTCAATTTCAGGTCGGGCGGATTTATCACACAGAAAATCGGAGCGTTCACGGCGGACGGATTCGTTTATTCATACAAAGCGCAGGGTATTGATATGCTCGGGCGGTCTTTTGTTGTGAAAAGCGGACGGACTTTTTATTATATTCACTGCTATTACAGAGCAGAGTTTGAAAAGGAAAGCGAAGCGGTGATTGACGGGATACTGTCGGGAAAATGATAATTTTTGATTGAAAAAGATCAATCCCTCTCCTGTGCGGAGAGGGATTGTTTATTTAAAGGATTATTCGATTGTAAGAATGTCGGAAAAGCCTGTTACATCAAAGATTTCAAGAACAATTTCATTTGCTCCCGTTACCTTCATTGAACCCTGCGAGTTCATCTTTTTCTGAGCGGCAAGCAGGATTCTGAGGCCTGCGGAGGAAATATAATCAAGTTCCGAAAAATCGAAGACAAGTTCGGTTACTCCGTCAAGCTCGTTTTTGACTGCGCTTTCAAGTTCGGGAGCCGTGGTTGTATCGAGTCTGCCTGAAACGGTGTAGGTAACGGCTGAACCGTTTTTATTCTTTTTTATTGTCATATCAATTGTTCCTCCGTTTATATTTTTTTGTAAACAATCATTTCCACTTTACAGCCTGCGATTCCAATTGCGATTTCATCGGCTATATTGGCAATGACGGATTTTTCGAGTTCATCCCATTCTTCTTTCGCGTCTTCGGGAGCGTTCGCTTTGTAGGTGCTCAGCGACCAGATATTGACGGTCTGACCGCTTTCGCTGAAATTCCAGCCCGCTGAAAAGCCGCCGGGCAAGTTTGCGTCTGTCGGCTCGGCAATGCGCTCGAATATGTCGCGGATTTTGCCGATAACGCCTTTTGCCGCGGCATTTGTGCCCGTTGTTGAAGCGGATAAAAGTTTTTCTCTCATCTCGGCGTTCATTGAGGTTTCAACACACAGGTGAAGTTTAAAACAGCCGTTTTCGTCTTCAATCCAGAAATCCGCCTCGCGCTCGCCTGTTAGCGCCTGCATCATTCCCATCATCTCTTCTGTCAGAATGAGAAGATGAATTGAATCTTTTTTTGAAAGAGATTTGAAGGCGGCGACCGCTTCGGTCTGCTTTATTGCATCGGCAACGCCCGCGCCTGAGCTCAGAACATGAATCACATCTGATTTCACTTGTAATCCTCCGGAAAATACATAATTTTAACATTGTTATTTTAACGCAAAACGCCTCAAATATCAAGCACAAATATATATGTCATTCTTTTATTGTTATTATATCCCCTTCTTTTGCCGGAGTGCCGAATACAGGAAGGCCGAATCGGTATGAAAACGGCTGAAGGCGGACGCTTCTGGCGTTCCAGCCTGTGCCTGATTCAAGGTTGGCGTGATAGACGATATAATCAACGCCTCCGCTTGTTACGAAGCTGCAATGTCCCGGCCCGAAAGCGGTTTCCGTCTTTTTCATCACGGGGAACGGACTTTTCGCCCAGCCCTGTCTGCTGCCCGGATTACCGACAAGGGTAAGCATTCCGAGACAGTAGTCATCGGTCCAGCTGCCGCTCGCGGAATAGACAAGGAAGACATCATCGCCGTGATAAAGAACGGCGGGGCCTTCATTGATGGGCATTCCCTTTTTCTCCCAGGAAAGAGTCGGGGAAGAAATCATAACGCGTTCGCCATCAATGTGAAGAGGGTCGCTCATATGCGCTATATAAAGATTCTGATTGCCGTCGGTGTCGCCCTCCCAGCCTGACCAGATAAGCCAGAGTTCATTTTCATATTCGAGAATGGTGCCGTCTATCGCCCATTTGTCTGTTGAGTCGGAGATTTTACCTTCCATAACATAATCGCCGTCGGGCGTGTCGCAGGAAAGGACGAACATACGGTGATTGGCGTTTTCCCCGTCGTCGGCGCATACATAAATAAACCATTTACCGTCAAGATAATGGAGTTCGGGCGCCCAGTAATCGGAAGAGTATCCGCAATCCTGCGGGGCGGTATAGACGCGCCTGCCTTCGGAATCAAACAGTTCTCCGAGACTGTCGGCGCATTTTACGCCTACTCCGTTGCCGAGAGAATAGCAGTAGTAATATCTGCCGTCGCGCTCATAAAACCAGGGGTCGCAGCCGCCGCCCAGAGGCATTGTAACGGTTGCTCCGTCCGCGGGGAGTTTCGGCTCCGGCGCGGGAAGAACGGTGTTGAAAAGCGAGGCTATGACAACAAAAAACGCCGAAAATACGCTGATAAAAGACATAATGACCTCCGGTAAGAATGCGATTATATTTTTTAAAACAGTTCCGAATTTTTCTCTGACGGAATTTATTATACTTTATAACTCAAGCCGCCGTCAACAACAAAATGAAGCGCCCTTCCGGGCGCTTCCGTGTGTTTTAATTATTTTTTATCAAACCATTAACTCGCAGATCAAATCGCTCATAGCCGAGGGGTCGTCAACGGGAAGTCCGCTGATAAGGCAGGCTGAATTGTAGAGAAGTTTCGCGTATTTTCCGACCTTGTCTTTATCGCTTTCATAAAGTTCGGAAAGTTTCGCGGCTATCGCGTGGTCTGAATTGATTTCGAGAGTAAGCTGGGCCTTGATTTTTTCCGCAATCGGCTGGGCGTTGAGAACTCTTTCCATCTCGGTTGTAATCTCGCTGCCGCTGGTAAGGCAGACGGGATGACTGCCGAGTCTGTTCGAGAATTTGGCGGCGACAATCTTATCGCCCAGGGTTTCTTTTATGAAATCGAGAAGGTCTTTTTCGTCGGTGTTCTTCTGTTCGAGCGCCTGTTTGTCCTCCTCGGTGCCGAGGTCGAGACTGTCGGTGCAGACATTGATGAACTGCTTGCCGTCGTAATCGCGCATCATTTTGAGGGTGAACTCGTCGATGTCGTTCGTCAGCATCAGGACTTCCATACCCGCGCTCTTTACGGCTTCGGTCTGGGGAAGCATTTCGATTTTCGCGGTTGTTTCGCCGCAGGCGTAGTAGATGCCTTTCTGGCTGTCTGGCATACGCTCTTCATACTCTTTGAGAGTGACATATTTTCCTTCGTTTGTTGACTTGAAAATCAGAAGGTTCTGAAGGTTTTCCTTTGCCATTCCGTAGGTGCCGTAAATGCCGTATTTCAGCTGAACGCCGAAGGCTTCAAAGAATTTTTCGTATTTCTCACGGTCATCTTTGAGAAGTTTTTCAAGTTCGGATTTAATCTTTTTCTCGATGTTTTTGGCGATTACTTTAAGCTGGCGGTCGTGCTGAAGAAGCTCACGCGAAATGTTGAGAGACAAATCGGGGCTGTCAACAAGACCTTTGGCGAAGTTGAAATAATCGGGAAGAAGTTCGCCGCATTTGTCGGTAATCATAACGCCGTTTGAGTAAAGGGCGAGACCTTTTTCGTAATCTTTTGAAAAGTAGTTGAAGGGAACATGAGAGGGAATGTAGATTAACGAATCATAGGCGGGAACGCCCTCGTTCTTTGAGTGAATAACCTTGACGGGGGCTTCAAAATCATAAAACTTCTCAGAATAGAAGTTGTTGTATTCCTCTTCGGTAATCTCGTTTTTGTTCTTGCGCCAGATGGGAACCATACTGTTGAGCTGACGGTCTTCAATAACCGTTTCCCATTCAGTAGGCTTGTCTTCCTCTCCTTCCGCCTTCTCTTTGGGAACGCGGTTTTCGCACTTCATCATAATGGGGTAGCGGATGTAGTCTGAATACTTTTTGACAAGGCTTTCAAGCTCATACTCTTCAAGGAATTCGCCGTATTTTTCATCGTCGGTATCCTGTTTCAGATAAAGTGTGATGACGGTGCCGTGGTTCTCGGGATAATCGCTTTTTTCGATATAATAGCCTTCCGCGCCGTTTGACGACCAGCGGTAAGCCTGATCGCTGCCGTTCGCCCTGCTCTCGACAACCACTCTGTCGCTGACCATAAACGCGGAATAGAAGCCGACACCGAACTGACCGATGATTTCAACATCGGTTTTATCTTCGCCGTTTTCGTTTTTGAAATCGAGCGAGCCGCTCTTGGCTATTGTGCCGAGGTTTACTTCAAGTTCCTCGCCGGTCATACCGCAGCCGTTGTCGATAATTTTAAGCGTGCGCACCTCTTTGTCGGGTTCAATCCGGATAACATATTCGTTTCTCGACATACCGGTATCTTCGCCGAGCGAGTTGTAATACTGCTTGTCAAGGGCATCGCTTGCGTTTGAGATAAGCTCGCGCAGGAATATTTCTTTATGCGTGTAGATGGAGTTTATCATCATATCGAGAAGCTTTTTCGATTCCGCCTTAAACTGTTTTTTTCTCATAACATAACACTCCTTGCTGTTTATATTTCCGGAAAACCGGGTAAAAGGAAAATACAAATTAGCACTCTCATCTTTCGAGTGCCAATTTGTATTGTAATACTTTTTTTATGAAAATCAAGAGGTTTTTGCAAAATTCACATATTTGTAATAATTCAGTCTTCTTTATTGACCGTATTTTTGATTTTGTTCTTGACCTTTTCGATGTTAATTTCAAGGTTGTCAAGCTGGGCGCGGGCGGCTGCCTTTATCATCGGGAACTCGATGAACATACGGTTGTATCTTCCCTTTTGCTTGTAGTCTTTTGAGACAAAGCCCTTTGAAAGAATCTCGAAGCTCTCGCGGATTTCCGATATACGGTCCGTAATCTCCGCCTTATGCTTTGACGCTTTCGCGGTGAACTCCCTGAATTCATCCTCCCCCATTGACAGGATATCGTCAAAGGTTGAACCGAACTGTGCGGCGAGGTCCGACCTGAATTTTTTGATTTTATCGATAAGAGCGCGGACATCCATGGCCTTACGAACGGCGTCGAAAACATCCACGACAAAGACAATGAGTATAACCGCAAGGACTACTTCAACAACATCAATCGGGATTTTTATAAAATATCTGTTTACAAAGGGATGAATAATATAGAGGAAGCCTATTGACGCGAGCCCCCAGTAAATGGAATGTTTGAAGCAGATTCTGCCCTGGATGTTAAGGAAGTTTTCGGAGTAATCCCACCAGCGGGCGTGAAACATTTTTTCCATAAGCAGGCTTACGGTGAATTCGATGATATCCGCAAACACAAGTCCCGCGAAAAAGACAACGACGGGCGTCAGGGTGAGGTTTCTTCCTGCTATTGTGACGGGAAGCAAAATATTTTCTTTTATCGGCAGGACGAACACGAGGAACACAAGCGCTCCCGTGCCGTAAATCGGGCAGAGAGGACCCGTGAGGAAGCCTCTGTTTACCCACTTGCGCGGGCGGACCGAGCAGTAGCAGGATTCAACCAGCCAGCCGACGGCGCTGTAAAAGAAGAAATACAGCGCGTATCTTAATACAGTTTCTTTAAGCATAAAAAATTACCGTGTTTTCTTGTTTTTGTGACAGGTGATGAGTTCCGTCGCGGCGCAGTATTTATCCGCGAAGCAGACGATAAAGCCCTCTTTGTATTTGGGAGGAGTCGGGGTAAGCGGCCACATATGGCGTTTTATGATGTTCTCCGTTTTTCTGTCAATGGAGCCGCAGAGTTCTTTCGCGTTTTTGACCGCGAAACCGGGATGACGGTAGCCGTGAAGGCGGTGACCGCCGTGTTTTTCGTGCCAGTCATAATAGAAAAGGTCGTGCATAACCCCCGCCCTTGCGGTGACAAGGTAGTCAAGGCTGAATTTTTTGCACAGCACATATGACATATACGCGACGCTTGTTATATGCTGAAGGCGGTTTATTGTATCGTGCTGAACATATTGCTCAAGACTTTTTATTTCATCCGTTTCAAGCAGATCACCCGCGCACTCGAAGAAATCGCCGTCCGTTTCGGGAGTGATATTCAGGGAGTGGTTGTAGATTTCTTTTATATCCTGAAAATTCATATCTTTATGACTCTGTCTGCCTTTCTCTCTTTTGCCTCGGGATAATCGCCGCTGTGATAGCCGAGTATGCAGTTGCCTACTCCCATATACTCGTCGCCGATGCCCCATTTCGCTTTGAGCACCCTGCCCTGCTCACCTTCAAACACTTCCTTCGCGCGGTGAATCCAGCAGGAATCGACACCGAGGCTGTGCGCGGCGTTCATAAGGTTGCCCATTACGAGACTGCCGTCCTCGACGGCGGTGAAACGGTTGCGGTCCGCAAAAACAACAATGACGGTTTTCGCGCCGTAGAACGGATCGTTATCCGAACCCAGAACGGCGGCATTGAGTTTTGACATAATCTCAACTGTTTCAATGTCTTTGCAGACAACGAGTTTTGTCGCCTGACAGTTCATACCGGAGGCGGCGTAAAGTCCCGCTTCAACTATTTTATCGAGCGTTTCATCATCGGGCTGCCTGCCGTCATAGGCGCGCACGCTTCTTCTCGTCATAAGTGTTTCAAGTGTGGGGTTCATATAATTCTCCTTTGGAATATTGTCTTAACATAAGGAGAGGTTCCCTGCCGTAAGGGCGGGAACCCCGGTATTGAAATAAAACAAATAGTTATCTGCTGAAAATATCTATAAAGCCTTTGAAGCCGAAAACTCTGACATTGAAGTCGTTGAGGGCTTTCAGGACGGATGTGAGGCCGTCTTCCTTTTCTTCGGACTCTTCGTAAATACCGAGAGTCACGAGCATTTTGCGGTAATTCTCGATTATTTCATCGTCGGCCTTGCGGTCGTTGATTGTGCGGCTCATCATCTCGTTCGCGGCGGCGTTGTTTTCATCAATCAGTTTCTGCTGCGCTGCCGTGGGAGTGTTGCTTTCAAGCCATCTTTCGAGGTCGGGGATGTAGCTTCTCTTTAATCTCTTAAGGTCTCTCGAATCGTTGAACTGCGGGTAAGTGTCTTCGCAGTCCGCTGTGCTTGTAACATTGCCGAGCGCTATGTCAAAAGCGAGTTTCAGCGCGGTGTTGTTATTTTCGAGTTCGTGTTTCTGTCTGTCGAAAAGCCAGACTCTGTCGGGGAAGAGGCAGGTTGAAACATCAACCGATTTGTCGGGAGTAATATATTTCGCATCGTGCGAGGCGAGATAACCGGCGTCAAACTGTTTGCCCGCCGTTACGCTTGTAGCGCCTGTCGCCGTTGATGAAATCTGGATTATTTCATCCGAGTTTGTGGTATTCGCGCTTTCAAGGAATTTGAAGAATTCATAGTCGCTGCTGTAACCGCCGAATTCGAGGCCGTAGCCCGCGATATAGTAGAAATCAACGCCGTAATTCTCATTGAGTTCCTTGAGATATGTCTTGAGATTGCGCTGAGCGTCGTAGAATTTGTCGGTTATCTCCATAACATAGGCGAGGTCTTTGTTGCCTTCAAGACGGGCGGCTCTGACCGCGGGGTATCTTTCATAAGGAACCATAACCATAAGGGACGGGGTTTTGAGAACGAGGTTTTCGATTACGGAATTGAGAATTTCGTCAATTACGCTTCTGAGCGTCGCTTTGGGGAAAATGCGGAGAATTCCGTTGACAAGGTAGCCCCAGGGTTCGCCGATAAGGTCGGCGACAATGCCGTTGTAGAGTTTTTCGGGAGCGTCGGGGGCGTATTTCTGCTCGACAAGATCCGCTATGACATCGCTGCCATACCAGGCGCCGACGATGCTGACCACTCTCGCCACCTTGCCGTCTTTGCCGTAATCCTGAAGATAGGCGCTGACAACGGACGCGCCCATACTCATCGGGATAAGCACGACTTTGTCTTTGCCCGTCTGGGGAAGAACGACTTCATTGATAAAGGTGTTGAGATTGTCGGAGTTTCTGTATGTGAACGAGAAGGCGGAATAGTTGAAGCAATAGAGCATATCCTCGCCTATGTCGCCTATGACATCTTCGCAGGGAATTGTGCGGTAGAAGTTGTCGCGCTGCTCCTCGGTCATCCTTGAGACGGGATAGTCGCAGCGGGGAGTGACAACGGTTTCGGGAAGGTTGCCGTTTTCATCCACCGTATTGTATCTGAAAAGCTCGGTGACAAGGTCATCGCAGGCGTCTTTGCTTACAAAGTTATGACCCGTGACAATTGTCAGAAGCAGTGTGCCGACAATACGAAGAGCCGAAACATAGGTGGTGATATCCTTGAGGGCGAAACTGAAATCGTTGCAGAAAAGATTCCATTTCGCTATGGCTCTGTCGGTCGAGTTTTCGGCGGCGTCAGCCTTCGCGTCTTCGGGAGTTGCATAGAGGTAGCTGTATGACTGACCTATGCCTGTGACAAAAACGATGGGATATTCCTGCTCAACCTTCGGGGTTTCCGTCGTTTCCGTGTCAGCAGCGGTTTCGGCGGGAGCGGCGGTTTTCGCGAAGCCGAAAACGGTAAGGGTTGAAATGAGCATTGCAAGACAAAGCAGAACAGATATTGCTTTTTTCATTGTTATTTCCCCTTTAACAACATATTTAATTAATTATATCTTTTAAAACTATAAAAGTCAACCGAGAAAGGGAACGATGCGGACGGTGAAGGAAAATTCCTTGTCGTCAAAAACGCGTTCGGGATATTCGCCGGGTTCACCCGTAACCGAGGCGTGAATTTTATAATCGAGGCTGACGAAGGTTTTTTCAGACACGGGAAGTTCGTCGTCGTGAAGGGTATTGTGAATTGTCGCGTCGTCATAGGGTATCGCTTTGAAGCAGAACGGCTTGCGCGCCTCCATAACTGCTCGTATTCCTTGCCGAGATTCAGATCTGCAGCCATGGTATTCGGCCGCCTTACATCTTCGACTCCCCTGTCTAACTCGATCATGCCCAGATCAATAAGATCTTCATCTGACATGTTCAGTATATCTTCTTCGGTA
>CADAER010000038.1:0-16143 GCA_902787025.1 Oscillospiraceae bacterium
TTGCTTTATCGCTTTAAATCGTTAATCCTATTGGTTTAAGTTCTCTCTGTCCTTGTTTCACGTGAAACAACTATATAAAAAGCGCCCCTGTCGGAGCGCTTTGTTTTTTGCTTTCGTTATATCTTTTGTGTTTCTTTTTTGATGCTGATATAGTTCACGGCGTCGCCGTTTATAATCTGGGTGCTCTTTTTGCCTTCGACCATAATCCAGTTGTCCTCGATTTTAACAATAACGCCTTCGAAGCCTATCCCCGATCCGGCGCAGACAACTGTGACCTTTTTGCCGATGTAACTCTGTAACATTTCTGTTGGCATTTTTCTTTCAGCTCCTTCTTTCTTGTTCTTTTTCGCAACAACTCTTCTTCGCCTTTGCGTTACCGCCGTTGCGCTTGTGATCAAAACTAAAAATATCACTATATATAGAAACCATATGTTTGAAATGCAATCATCCCCTTTAAGTTTTTGCCGAAGTGTCTTTAAACCGTTAAAGCGGTTTTTTGGAAATCTGTGCCGACGGTCTGGGATATTTCGGCGGAGTGGGTTCGCTTTTTTCGATTATAACGAGATTTCTCGTTTGTTCGTCGGCGAGCAGCAACTCTTTACATCGGATAAACTTTCCGCCGAGAGTTTTGACTGCCGTTCTCGAAACCGCCAACTCGTCATCCGCCTTTGACCCTTTCAGGGCGATAAACTTTCCGCCTTGCTTAACAAACGGCAGGCAGAATTCGCAAAGCACATTGAGTGAGGCGACCGCGCGGGAGACCGCGAAATCAAACGTTTCACGAAGTTCTCCCCTGCCGAGTTCTTCCGCTCTTGCATGAATCACATCCGCATGAAGACCGAGCCTTTCAAGCGCGGAGCGCACGAAATCGAGTTTCTTTCCAGTGCTGTCGAGCATTGTGATTTCAAGGCTGTTGTCATAAATGAGCATTGGAACCCCGGGGAAACCTGCGCCCGTTCCTATGTCGATTACTCTTGAACCTTCTTTCGGAAAGTCCGCCGACGTGAAAACAGTCAGGCTGTCAACAAAATGCTTTGTGACGATATCATCCGGCGTTTTTATTGCGGTCAAATTAAACCGTTTGTTTGTTTCAACAAGAAGTTCCGCATAAGCGTCAAACATTTCAAGCTGTGTATCGTTTAAGGACAAGCCGAGAGCGAAGGCTTCTGATTTTAACTGTTTTCTGTCAATCATTTCTGCCCTCCCTCTCAAGATAAATAAGCAAAACAGTGACATCTGCGGGACTGACTCCCGAAATTCTTGATGCCTGCCCGATGTTTTCCGGCCTGATTTTGCTTAATTTTTCAGCTGCTTCGAGGCGGAGTCCGGTTATTTCATTGTAGTTTATATCTTCGGGAAGTCTGCGCACTTCAAGGCGGCGCATTTCGTTAATCTGCTGCTGCTGGTGCTTTATATAGCCTTCGTATTTGATATCCAGCCCGACCTGTTCAAAAATCGAAGCGGGAAGGTTCGGGCGGGTGGCGTCAAACGGGGTAAGCGCGTCATAATCGAGCTGCGGTCGGCGTAAAAGCTCAACGAGCCTTATGCCAGTGGTCATCGGTGATGTTTCACGTGAAATAAGCAGTTTGTTAAGTTCTTCCGACGGCGCGATTGTTATTCCTTCAACCCTTTGCCGTTCTTCTTCGATAAGGCGGAGCTTTTCGCAAAACTCTTTATACCTTTCTTCGCTTATGAGCCCGATTTCATAACCGAGCTGCGTCAATCGTCTGTCGGCGTTATCCTGACGGAGGACAAGGCGGTATTCCGAACGGGAAGTCATCATTCTGTAAGGATCGGAGCAGCCTTTTGTGACTAAATCGTCAATTAAAGTGCCTATATAAGAACTGCCGCGGTCAAGAACAACGGGAGGCTTGCCTTTTATCTTCATAGCGGCGTTTATGCCGGCGATAAGTCCCTGGGCAGCGGCTTCCTCGTATCCGCTGGATCCGTTGAACTGTCCCGCGCCGAAAAGTCCGTCATAATCAAGGAACTCAAGGCTCGCTTTGAGAGCGAGAGGATCAACGCAGTCATACTCTATGGCATAAGCAGTGCGCATAACCTCGGCGTGCTTCAGACCCGGGATGGAGTGCAGAATTTTCAGCTGCACATCTTCTGGTAAAGATGAAGACAAGCCCTGTATATAGAGTTCGTCGGTATTCGCGCCGCAGGGTTCAACAAAGAGCTGATGTCGCGGTTTTTCGGAGAACCGGACTATTTTATCTTCAATGCTCGGGCAGTAGCGCGGACCTACGCCGTCGATTCTGCCGGAATAAAGCGGGGATTTGTCAAGGTTGTCAAGGATTATCTGCTTTGTTTCGTCGTTTGTGTATGTGATATAGCAGGGCTCGGTGTTGATGATTTCATCCTTTGTTGTGAAAGAGAAGGGTGTTGTGACATCGTCACCGGGCTGAAGTTCCATTTCATCAAGGTCGGCGCTTCTGCGGTTTACTCTCGGGGGAGTGCCGGTTTTGAAACGGCGGGTGGGAACACCGAGCTTTTTGAGAGCAAGCGCGAGTTCGTTTGCGGGGAACATTCCGTCGGGTCCGCTCTCATAGCAGACATCGCCGACATAGACCTTTCCCGCGAGGAAGGTGCCTGTCGCGATTATTACGCATTTTGCCCTGTGAAGCGCTTCAAGGCGGGTTTTGACAACCCAGAAGTCGCCGTCGCGGTATAAGTCAACTATTTCTGCCTGCTTTACAAACAGGTTTTCCTGCTTTTCGAGCACATGCTTCATATAGGCGGAGTATTCTCTGCGGTCAATCTGCGCTCTTAACGAGTGGACGGCGGGACCTTTGCCGAGGTTGAGCATTCTGTTCTGAAGGGTGTTTTTATCAGCCGCTATACCCATTTCACCGCCGAGAGCGTCAATTTCACGGACAAGATGACCTTTTGAGGTGCCACCGATTGAAGGGTTGCAGGGCATATTGCCCACCCAGTCGAGATTGATTGTAAAGACGGCAGTCCGGCAGCCGAGGCGCGCGGAGGCAAGACCCGCCTCAATTCCGGCGTGTCCCGCACCGATTACGACAATATCAAATTGGCTTGATTCGTATTCCATAATTACCTGTTCCGAATGATTTTATGATTATCTTTTTTATTATACTATTACAGAAGAGAAAATACAACAATAAATTAAACCTATTGCGTTTGTTGGGTTGCTCACGGGCTGAGTTTTTTAAATTTCAACAGAATAGAGAGTTTTTCTCAACACCTATACAATCAAACCATACGGCTGTTTCCCTAATTCTTCATTCTTCATAAAAAAAGGGCTTCCTTACGGAAGCCCCTGACTTTTACTTTTCAATTTGCGAGTGCTGCTTCAAGCGCGGAGCTGTCTGCCGTTTTGAAAACCATATCGGCATTTTCGCTGTCGCCCGACACCATAGAATACATGTATTCAATGTCAATGCCTGCGCCGGCGATTTTCTGCAGCGCGGAATTGAGCCCGCCCACGCTGTTTGAGATGGTCACGCGTGAAACGTCGCTCACCTTGACAACCATACCGGCGCCTATGAGCGCGTCCGTTGCGGCGGCGACATCGTCAACGATTATTCGCACAATGCCGTATTCGGTTGTTTCCGCTATGTTGAGCGCGAGCAGATTTATGCCCGCCTGCGCGAGTATCTCTGTTATCTCGTTGAGCTGACCTTTGCGGTTTTCAAGAAATACCGAAATCTGTTTGACTGTCATTTTTCCACCTCATAGCTTTCTGTTGTCTATTATGCGAACCGCCTTGCCCTCGCTTCTTGCAATGGTTTTGGGCGCGACAAGGTGGACCTTTGCAAATATTCCGAGCATGGATTTCAGCGCTGATACAAGCTGTTTCTCCATATCCGCAACCTTGCCCAGGTTGTCGGTAAACTTTTCGGGCGTCATCTCCACGTTTACATCTATTGTGTCGGAATTGTTCACTCGGTCAACGATTATCTGGTAATTTGCCTGATAGCCCTGCTCAAGCAGAACCGTTTCTATCTGTGACGGGAACACGTTTACGCCGCGGATAATAAGCATATCGTCCGTGCGCCCCATCGGCTTGCTCATTCTTATGTGCGTTCTGCCGCACGGGCACTGCGAGTCGGAGAGCACGCATATATCCCTTGTGCGGTAGCGGATCATCGGGAAGGCTTCTTTCGTGAGAGTTGTGAAAACAAGTTCGCCCTTTGAGCCGTAAGGCAGCACCTCTCCCGTTTTGGGGTCGATGGTTTCGGCAATGAAATAATCCTCGTTTACGTGCATTCCGCCCTGGTCGCTGCATTCAAACGCAACTCCCGGTCCCGTTATCTCAGTCAGGCCGTAGATATCATAAGCCTTCATGCCTCTGCCGAACTTGCTCTCGATATCCTTACGCATTTCTTCAGTCCACGCTTCGGCGCCGAAAATGCCCGCTTTGATGTGGATATTGTCCATGACGCCTGTATTTATGGCGCTCTCGGCAAGATATTCGGCGTAGGAGGGGGTGCAGCAGAGGATTGTTGCTTTTAAATCCTGCATAAACTGAAGCTGTCTGTCGGTATTGCCTGACGACATGGGAAGGGTGAGGGATCCCACTCTGTGCGAGCCGCCGTTGAGACCGGGACCGCCTGTGAAGAGACCGTAGCCGTAGCAGACCTGAACAACATCGTCTTTTGTGCCGCCTGCCGCGGTAATTGCGCGGGCGCAGCACTCCTCCCACATATCAATGTCGTTCTGCGTGTAGAAAGCGACAACTCTTTTGCCTGTTGTGCCTGATGTTGACTGAATGCGGACACATTCGGAGAGGGGACGGGCGAGCATTCCGTAGGGATACTCGTCGCGAAGGTCGTCCTTTGTTGTGAACGGAAGAAGGTGAAGGTCTTCAATTCCGTGTATGTCTTCGGGTTTGACACCTGCCGCGTCCATCTTTCTGCGGTAGGGCTCAACATTCTCATAGACATTTTTAATCTGCTTTACAAGGCGCTCGCTCTGGAGTTTTCTGATATCCTCGCGCGCCATTGTTTCGATTTCGGGTGTGAAATATTTTTCGGACATTTTGGCTCTTCTTTCTTTTTTGGAAATATATAATTAATGGTAATTATATTCTTAATTGTTTAGGGTGCTGTTTTCCGCGCTTTTTTTTGCGGGCGGATGAGATTCTTTGCCTCCGGCTCAGAATGACAACAGAATTAAAATCCTTTGTAGTAATCGGCGATCATATTGATGAAGGTCGCGAAATACTCCTGGAATAAATTTCCCGCCTGACCGAAAACCTGAAGAAGCTGTGTGTCTTCACCGGTGATCATTGAGTAAATAACATTGATGAGAATAATTGTGTAGCTTATCATTCCAATTTCTCCTTTTAAAAAGCAATTAATATAATAAACAATCGGTCTGAAAATTGCAATTACAAAAAATAGCCCGATTGTATATATTTTTTAATTTACACGGATTTTTTCGCGTTTTTTGCTCTTTTTAACAGAGTTGAGGTGTTCAACTGTGTGATATAGACGGTTTTTTCGGTTTTTCCCGCGCATACGACGAAGGATTTCGGAAGGTCGGTGCAGACATCGGTTATCTGACCGTTTTTCTGAGCAGCGGCGAGATAGTCGCGGGTGACCTTTGAGACGGTGGTGTTGTCGAGATCGAAGATACCCAGGACATCATCGGAGCGTATTACCTTGTCGAGACCTATGTGAATAAACATAATTTACCTTTCGCTCACGGTTCCGCCGATTACCTCGAACACTTTTCCGTTTTCGCTTCGCATAAGCGTTGACGGGTCGCAGCAGGTAATGAAAACCTGCCAGCTGTCAAGGTAGTTTAGAATAAACTTCTGCCTGCCCTCGTCGAGCTCGCTCATAACATCATCGAGCAGGACGACGGGTTCTTCGCCCGTTGTTTCGCCCATTACGGATGCTTCGCCGAGTTTAAGGGCGAGAGCGCCGGAACGTTTCTGCCCCTGGGAAGCGTAGATTCTCGCGTCTCTGCCGTTTACGGTTATGTTGAGGTCGTCGCTGTGGGGACCCGCGGATGTGTAGAGTTTTTTAAGGTCGGATTCTCGTGTGGAGTGAAGTTCGTTCAAAAGAATTTCTCTGATATCTTTATCTCCGTTTATCTCGGTTGTTTTACCGAAGGAATAGCGGATATCAAAACTTTCTTTTGAAGAGCTTATGCCCGAATATATTTCGGCGCTTTTTGCCCTGAGGCTTTCGATATATCCGAGCCTGTAATCTATAATTGATGCGCCGAGTGTGGCGAGAGCGTCATCCCAAGTGTCGAGTATATTTAGGTCATACTGTTTTTCGTAAATCTTTTTTATGAGGGCGTTTCTCTGGTTGAGAGTTCTGAGATAGCGGGACATAATCACCGCGTAATTCGGTTTTATGAGGCTTAAAGCGACATCAATCAAGCGTCTTCTCTCGCCCGGAGAGCCTTTGACTACTGAGAGAGTTGAGGGTGAGAAAACAACCGCGCGGAATCTGCCCATCATCGCTCTCGGAGATTCGCAGGCAACACCGTTGAGAACAATATCTTTGGTTTTGCCGATTTTCATTTCGGCTGTCTGCTCCCTTTCGGAGGCGAAAAACCGCAGTTTTGCCCTTGCCTCTTCTTCCGTGTCGCATACAAGTTCATTGTTTTTGTGCGTGCGGAAACTGTAACAGCCGGTAAACAGCCATATGCTTTCTATTATATTTGTTTTTCCCTGACCGTTTTCGCCGAAAATAATATTCATTGAAGGATGCGCTTCAATGTGAGTGTCTTTCAGGTTGCGAAAAGAGTCCGCAGAATGGCTGATTACATTCATAATTGATTATTCCGCTGTATAAATTGTATTTTCAAACTCGACGCTGTCGCCCGGACGGATTTTTCTGCCTCTCTGAAGGCAGACCTCGCCGTTTACGCGCACCTCGCCGTCCTGAATAACTGTTTTTGCGTGACCGCCGCTTTCGACGGCATCGCATAATTTCAAAAAAGAGTCAAGTTTTATAAACTCGGTGGAAATGTGTTTTGTTACCTTCTTTTTTTCGGCAACCTTTACTTTAATCTTCATTTTTCAGCCTCACGGGGAGAACAAGGAATATGAAAGATTCGCCTTCGGGCGGGCAGATGAGGATGGGCTTTGTGGAACCGACGAGAAGCATACGGATTTCATCGGTGTCGCAGACTCTGAGCGCTTCGAGCATAAGGCGGTTATTGAAACCGATTGTGCAGTCTTCGCCCTGAATATCCGCCGCTATCTTGTCGTTTGCGCTGCCTATTGAGGTTACCGATGAAATTTCTATCGTTCCTTCTTTGAATACGCATTTTACGGGACTCTTTAACCTGTCGGTGATAATGAGCGAGGTTCTGTCAATACTTTCGAGCAGAGAGCGGGTATTGACTCTGACAACTGTATTTGAGACGGAGGGTATTGCCGCTTCATATTTTAAAAATTCGCCGTCGAGAAGTCTGGATATGATGCTGTAACCTTCGAGCTCGAAGATAATGTGGCGTTTGCCTACGCCGATGTTGACCTCTCCGCCTTCTTCACTCATAAGCTTGACAACTTCTGAGAGTGTTTTTGCGGGAACGACGAAGGATAATTCTTCATCTGTATAATTAATTGTTTCATTTCTTATTGCAAGACGGACTCCGTCAACCGCAACAAGGCGGATTGAATTGTTGCCTATTTCGAATTTAATTCCGGTATGAACGGCTTTGCTGTCTTTGACGGCTACCGCGAATATGGTTTTTCTTATCATATCTTTAAGCAGCGCCTGATCAATTTTTACGGGATAGCCGTTTGATACGGAAGGCAGTTCGGGATAATCCTCTGCGTTTATGCCTATCAACTGATATTTGACTTCGCCGCTTTTGATAATCGCTATCTGGCGGGAATCGCTTTCAAGCGAGACGGTGTCGCCGGGAAGTCTTCTCAGAATATCGCTGAGCATATGGGCGTTCAGAACTATTGAGCCGTTTTCTTCCACATTTGAAGGAATGGTTGTGGTTATTCCCATTTCAAGGTCATAACCCGTAAGAGTCAGACTGTTCTGACCGCTTGTAATTAAAATACCTTCAATTGCGGGAATGGCTGTTTTGCCCGACGCAGCTCTTGAGACGTTCTGGCAGGCGTTTGAGAGATCTTCGGTGTTGCAGATGAATTTCATTGGTTGCCCTCCTGATATGTGTAATTGATTTATATACTTAATAGTAGTAGCAGTAGGTGCGGTTAATAAAGTGGAAAAAGGGAAAAATGCTTGAAAAACAAGGGGTTGGGGGGATGGGAGATGGTGGGATGACGGTGGGATAAAGGTTGGAAAACATCAACGGAAGTTTCAACATTGTGGAAAGTGTTGATAACTTTTTGTTGAAGGTGAGTGAAAATGTTGAAAAATTTAAACAGGGGTATTGTTAACTTTATGTGGAAAGCTGTGTGGAAAAGTTGAAATCATATGTCTTTTCTGCCTTCGATTGCGCGCACAAGAGTGACTTCATCGGCAAATTCGAGGTCGGCTCCGACGGGAACGCCGTATGCGAGACGAGTGACTTTGACGCCGATCGGTTTAATAAGACGGGAGAGATACATGGCTGTGGCTTCGCCTTCGACGGTGGTGTTGGTAGCCATGATAATCTCTTTTACGGTGTCGTCCTGAAGGCGTAAAATCAGTTCTTTGGCGCAGATATCTTCAATGCCGATGTCATTCATCGGTGAAATGGCGCCGTGAAGAACATGATAGACGCCGTTATATTCGTGCGTTTTTTCGATGGCATTGACATCCTTTGGATTTTCGACCACGCAGACGGTGCTTTTGTCTCTTGACGGGGATGAGCAGATTCTGCAGACATCCTTGTCGGTAAGATTGCAGCAGACGGGGCAGCGGTGGATGGATGACCTTGCCTTGTTTATGCTGTCGACAAATTTTTCGGCTTCTTCGTCTTTCATCGAAAGAATGTGAAAGGCGAGTCTCTGCGCGCTCTTGCGCCCTATTGAGGGAAGGGCGGCGAATGAATCTATAAGCTCCTCAAGCGGAGCGGCAAAACCTTCCATATATTAAAGAAGACCGGGAATATTGAGACCGCCGAGGCCGCCTTTTGCGGATTCCATACCTTTTTCCATAGCCTCGTTTGCCTTGCAGATGCTCTCGTTTATTGCGGAGATGATAAGATCCTCGAGCATTTCGACATCGTCGGGATCAACAACTTCGGGCTTTATGGTGAGGGCGACAACCTCGTGCTTGCCGTTTACCTTTGCCTCAACGGCGCCGCCGCCTACGGAGGTTACGAACTCGGTGTTTTCAACCTCTTCGGTAACGCGTGCCATATTTTCCTGCATTTCCTGAACCATTTTCATCATATCGCCTCTGTTGGGCTGGTTGGGGATTCTTGCCTTCATTTGTTTTCCTCCTGACTGTTATTGAAAGTGTTTATTTTGCTTCTTAAATCTTCGAGGGGATTCTTTTTCTTTGTTTCGGACGCTCCGTTTTTGTCATCAATGCGCAGTTTGTATTTTTTACCCGTGACTGCCGTTACGGCGGCGGAGAGTTCCTTCGCGTGGGATGTGTCTTTTTCGGTTATGAACCTGAAAAGCTGCTGATTGTCGGTTCTTATAACAAGATTTATATCATCTTTTATGTATGCCGAGGTGGTTTTCAGCATATAGTAAAGAGGAAGGTCGCGTTTTTTGACGATTTCGAGAACCTCAGCCCACTGTGTGAATTCGGTTGTGCCCGTTTTCGCGGGTGTTTCCGTCTGAGGTGCGGGAGATTCGGATTTCTCTTCGGGAGCGGAGGCCTGAGGAGTTTCCTGTTTTGAGGGTTCTTCCCTGCTTTCGGGTTCTGCCTCTTTTTCGGGAGAGGGAGAAGGAGCCGAAACTGGTTTTTCGGGCGCTTTCGCGGGAGTCGGAGCAACAGCTCCGCCGCAGATGCCGGATATTGTCTGCTCGAGTTCGGCTATGCGGAGTTTTAATTCGGAGATGTCCTCGCCCGCGTCCGCGGAAGGCCTTGCGCCCGCGCACATACGGATGACGGCGGATTCGAGCAGTATTTTTTTATTTGAAGCGCCTTTCATACTGCGGAGGGTTTCTTCGAGTATGTCGAGGCAGGAGAGAATTTTCGAGAGTTTGAACTGAGAGGCTCTTTCTTTCAGTTCTCTGATTTCATCGGGAGCGGCGGTGATGAGAGAGGAACAGTCCTTTACGGTTTTTGCAACCATAAGATTGCGAAAGTGGTAGGTGAGTTCCGAGCAGAGGCTCTCAATGTCGCACGCTTCGCGGTGAAGGGTGTTGACCAGGGTCAGGCAGGCGGATGTGTCGGAAGCGGCTATGTGCCGGGACATTCCGAAAAGATGCATAGTGCCTGCTATGCCCGCCGCGGATGATACGGTGTCGGTGTCGATATCAGCGCCTCTCGCGCAGCAGCGGTCGAGGAGTGATACGGCGTCGCGCATACCGCCGTCGGCAAGACGGGCTATGAGAGCGGCGGCGTCATCGGTGATATTGAAGCCTTCGCCTGCCGCTATGACTTTAAGGCGGTCGGAGATGTTTTCGGGGGAGATGCGTTTGAAATCGAATCTCTGACAGCGGGAAAGGACGGTGGCGGGAAGCTTGTGAACCTCGGTTGTTGCCAGAATGAAAATGACATGGGCGGGAGGCTCTTCGAGGGTTTTGAGAAGGGCGTTGAACGCGCCCTGAGAGAGCATATGAACCTCGTCGATGATATATACGCGGTATTTGCCGCGGAAGGGGGACAGATTGACCTCTTCGCGGATGTCGCGGATATTGTCAACGCCGTTGTTGGACGCGGCGTCGATTTCGATTATATCGGGAGCGTCGCCGTTTTCGGCGCTGCGGCACATTTCGCAGGCGCAGCAGGGCTCGCCGTCAGCGGGATTTTCGCAGTTGACGGCTTTCGCGAGTATTTTCGCGCAGGAGGTTTTGCCGGTGCCGCGGCTGCCCGTGAAAAGATAGGCATGGGAAATTCTGCCGCTCTTTAACTCGTTGAGAAGAGTAAGAGTGACCTGAGGCTGTCCCGACACCTCGGCAAAGGTCGAAGGTCTCCATTTTCTGTAAAGTGCCTGATACATATAGTTCTCCGATACTGGAAATTTAAATAAAAAGGGCTTTGCTCCGGTCATACAGCGGCAGGCAGACTGTGGCGCGCAAGACGTGCCGCTTAATGCTGCTCGGTTCCCCGCCTGACATGGTTCACGGTGCCCCGCCGCACAGGACCAACCGCTGCATGACCCAAACAAAGCCCGACAGGTTTTGTTCATCATATTATAATAATATAAAACAAAACCAATATCAAGTATTTTTATTAAATTAATATATTAGAGTAAATGAATAATAACAGAAGATTGAGGTTATGTCAAGGGGGTGAAAATTGTCGGCGCCGTCGTTAATTCGGAGGGCGGCGGTGTGCTGTCGGAACCGATTTTAATAACGGGGGTCGGAAGAAAAGAAAAATCCCGCCCGATACACGGGCGGGAAACGAGTGGTCCCGAAAAAAGGGATTCTGTTTTCAATTATTTTCCGTTGCCCCAGGAAATGACATAGATGGCAACGTCTCTGCGGCCCCATTCGCAACACATATCGTATGTGTCCATATAAAGGTCCGCTATGTTGTTTGTCGAGTAGATGAATCCGCCCGTGTCGCCGGCTATCGCGTAGCCGTAAACGAACTGACCGTCCTTGGAGACGATGTAGAGTTCGCTGCCGTAGGGGATCTCTCTCGGGTCAACGGCTACAATACCCTGCTGGGGCTTTCTGCCCGTTGATGTCTGCGGGTCGTTTGTGTATGCCGTCGCGGCGCCTTCGAGGTAGTCGACATAGTTTTTGGGCAAACCGTTTGAGTCGAGTTTTACATAATCGGGAACCTCGAGGTCCGATATGGGCTCAACACCGTTCCTGAATGTGATGAGCGCCGGGCGCTTCTTCGCGCCGATTCTGATAATTTCCGTTACCGGTTCGGTAACAGTGGTTTCACTCAGCAGTTCCGACGATTCCAATTCGCCGTTTACGAACCTGTCTTTGAAAGATACTTCTTTTTCGCCTTTTACGCCTTTCGTAACAACTTCGGTGTCGCCTTCGAACAAATCGTTCGAGGTTTCCGTCTTTGTTTCGTAAGGTATTTCTTCTGTCTCTGTCCTGTCTTTGTATTCAACGCGGTCAACTGTTATGGTGGCCTCGTCGGATACATCCGATGTCAATGTTCTGTTTACATCGTCTTCTTCGCCGACCTCAACGCCCGCTTCATCAAGAAGGTCGCTGACGGTTGAGCCCATTGTATAAAGGGTGGTCTCTTCGCCGTCCGCAACAACCGTTACGGGGAACGCTCTGTTGATGACAACCTGCATTCCGTCGAAAACATCCTCTTCAAGAGGAACGTCGCTGTCGATATTCTCGCTTGTGCCGAAGCCGCGTTCACGCAGTGTGTTGCCGAGCGTGTTGTAGCCTATGCAGTAAACGATTTTGTTGTTGTCGATGACCCTTACGGTTTTCGCTCTGTTGATGGTGATTATTCCGCCGCCTTCGGGGGAAAAGGCTTTTGTTGAGAGCTCGTCGTTGGCGGAGAGCGCGAAGCCCGCCTCCTTGACGATCTGTTCGGGATCATCTGACTTTGTCGAAACACTTCTGGTGCGTATGCCGTCGGTTACTGTAACATTTTTAATACCGTTTGAAAATGCAAAGGATGTAACGGTAGCCGAGAAGATGAACGTTACGGCAACGACAGCCGTGAGCAGCCTGAAGGCCACGCCGTGAAGGTGTTCCGGCTTTAAATCAATTGTCATAAAAATTCTCCTTATTTTTGCATCAGTCCATTTAAGCCTGAGTCCGTGTTGGGGATACAATTTGCCCTTATTTCCTTTTGCAGTTGGCATTATAATTGCATTTTTGTTAATTGTCAAATTTTTTCGGAGGTCAAATTTGTGCAAATTGCACAACTAGAATTCCAAAATTGTGCCTGTATGGAATAAAAAATGAATATTATGCACTGTTATGCATTTTTATACATAAAAAAGTAACAAGTTTTTGTGTAAAATATAAAAAGTTACAAATTGTAACAAAACGCCGTTTTTTGCCGGAAAACAGCCCTTTTCGCGCCGGATTTCCGTATATATAAATATGTATATATAATAGAACAACGCTTTCGCCGATTTTTTCATATTCCGGAATATGATCCCGCGCGGGGCGGAAAAACATATTTACGGGCCGCGATTTTATTCATCCGCCCGTCTGATCTCTTTGCGGCGGATGCGGAAATTACAGAAATCGAATATACAATTATTCAAAAAAACAGGTTGCATATTGCATATAAATTGGTATAATGAAAATGATAAAAAAGAAAAATCGGAACGAACGGAGGCGGAGCGATGATTTTTGCGAACCACGCTCATATTTTTCCCGCGGAGATGAAGCCCGAGGGAACTGTTGAAAAGCTGCTCGGACTTATGGAAAACTGCGGTATTGACAGGGCGGTATGCTTCGCGCCCTTCGCCGACAGGTTCTGCGAATCATCGGTGGCGGGCGAACCCAACGGATGGCTCGCGGGGCAGATTAAGAACCATCCCGAGCTTACGGGCTTCGGCACAATAGATTTCGACGCTCCCGATCTCAGCGGTCAGGTCGAGCGCATAAAACAGCTCGGATTCAAAGGAATCAAAATGCATCCGCCGTATCAGGAGTTCCGCATTGATTCTCCCGAAGCCTTCGAGGTTTACGGACAGGCGCAGGAGGAGGGACTTTTCATTTCCTTCCATTGCGGAATGCACTGGCACCGCCTGCGCGACAACCTGCCCGTATTATATGACGAGGTTGCCTGGAATTTTCCGCGGCTGCGGTTCAGCCTTGAACATATCGGCGGTTATCACTTTTTCCACGAGGCGCTCGCCGTAATGTGCAACAACTCGCGCGGGGGCGTTCAGCCGAGAGTGTTTGCGGGCTGGACTTCCGTGAGCGACAGGGAAGGTCCCGACGAGTGGGCTCTCACAGACGAGCAGCTTGAGACGGTCATCTTTCAGACGGGCGAGGATTGCAGTATCTTCGGGCTGGATTTCCCGTATAACAATGAGGAATACATCAAAGCGGACATTGAGCGGATAAGAAGGCTCAATATTTCCGACGCGGCAAAGGAAAATATTCTGGGCGCGACGCTTGCGCGGGTGCTGGGAATATAAATACCCCGTGTGGGTCGATATCCATAATGAAAAGAGGTAAACAGATGAAAAAGCTTCTCTGTGTTGTTTTATCCGTTCTTATGCTTCTGCCGTTTACGGCGGGCGCGACAGCCGCACAAAGCAGGACGGGAACCCTGAAAATGCTGGCTTACAACGTTTCGGGCATTCCCCTCGTTGGCGATTTTCAGGGCAGCGTGGTTACGGCGACCAACGACCGCGCGGCGAAAATCGGCGGGCTTCTCAACTCGACGGATGTTGATTTCATCGGCGTCGAGGAGGATTTCAACGGTCATAAATATCTTGCCGCCGAAATGACAAATTACCCCTACCGCTCGCCCAACAGCGGCGGAGTCGCTCAGGGACAGGGTCTCAATATTTTCTCCGTTCACAAGCTTTACAATCTTGAAAGAGTCAAGTGGAACACGGAGTTCGGCTTTCTTTCGGGCTCGACGGACGCCCTTTCGAACAAGGGATTCATTTACAGCCTTATGGAGCTTGAGGAAGGCGTTTATGTCAACGTAATCACCCTGCACTGCGACGCGGGCTATGAACCGCTTTCCGTTGCGGCGAGGCGCGACAATTTCCGTCAGCTCGCGGAATATATCAACACAAATCTCAACGACGGCAGGGCGCTGATTGTTCTGGGCGATTTCAATTTCAAATTCAGAAGGAATCTCAAGGACGACATTGTGACAAACCTTATGGAGCCGACCGGACTCAAAGACGTATGGGCGGAGGTTTACAACAACGGAATAACCGACACTGCCGACCCGGATTTCAACAACGACGCGCAGGGGGACGACCTCGACCGCGTGCTTTACCGCGGCGGCGATTACATGACTCTTGAGCCTGTTTCGAAAACGGTGCCTCCCCTTACGGGAGAAAACGGCGAGCGATACACCGACCATAATCCGATGCTCACCGAATTCAACTATACGCTGACGGGAAGCGAACCCGTTCCCGACGGTCTTGCCGAGCCTGAAGAGGAAAACGAGGCTCTTCTCAACATCAAAGAAATCGGCTGGGCCGCCATCCGTTTCGTTGAGCTGATAATCGGTCTGACCGAACTGCCCTACCTTATTTATCAGGGCATTGAACTGCTCATAAACGGAAAAATGCCGTAAAAAACGATTGCGGAATTAATAAAATCTTTATTTAATTTTTATTGAATTTTAATCGGGATAATGATAAAATACCCGCAGTTATTATAAAAATATTGCGGAGAGAACAAAAAAATGACAGTTTACGATTTTGACAACACCATCTATGACGGCGAGTCCGGCGTTGACCTTTTCCTCTACTTCCTGGAGAAGGATCCCGTCCTCGTCACAAAAATTCCCTGGGGACTGAGAATCCTCAAGGATTACAAGGTCGCCAAGCTTTCGATTGACGACATCGCCAACAAGTATTCGAAGAGAGTTGAGGAATACGGCAGAACGAAAATTCCCGATCTCGCTCCCGTGGTTGACGATTTCTGGAACACCCACGCCTATAAGATAAAATCCTTTTATATCAAGCAGAAAAGCGATGATGACATAATCATTTCCGCCTGCCTCGACTTCGTTCTCGCGGAAATCTGCCGCAGACTCGGCGTGAAGAATTTTATCGCCTCCGAAGTTGAGTAGGAGTCGAGAAAACTCAAACGGTTCTGCTACAAGGACAACAAGGTGAAAATGTTCCGAGAACGCTATCCCGACGGCGAAATCGACAACCTTTACACCGACTCCTACAACGACAAGCCTCTTATGGATATTTCAAGAAACGTCTTCTTTGTCAAGGGAAACAAAATTACCCAGATTAAAAAAGACGGCGTTGAAGTTCAGTGAAAAAAGCCATCCGCTTTTACAGGCGGATGGCTTTTAAGTTAGGGGTTAGGGGTTAGGAGATAGGAGTTAGGGGTTAGGGGACCTGAGGTCGGCTTTTGTATGCGGGCGGATGATATCCGCCCCTACGAGAGGCGGAAATTATTGTTTTGTTTTCTCGGAAATGGTTTGTGTCAGGGTGAGTTTTGCAAACTCCCTCCGCCTT
>CADAER010000038.1:16209-24483 GCA_902787025.1 Oscillospiraceae bacterium
CTATTTCTTCACCTCAGCGCCTCGCTTCATCGTCCACCGGACGCGCTTCGGTGCTTCGCCCACCGGAGACCCGCGCCCCCAAAGGAGGAGGCTAAACAAAATATAAAAGAAAAACGCGGGGCGGATTGGCCGCCTCGCGTGGTGTTTTTGTGATGTAATTTTTGTTTTGGCTGTGCCGGTTATTTTTCGATTACATCGATTATTTCGCCTACATACATTGTGTGGTAATCGTTTGAGGGATACCATTCGGGGAGAATCGAGGAATCGATGACGCAGCCGGGAGTTACCGGGACGGCGGCAAGCTTTCTGCAAAGGAAGGCGCGTTTCGCCTCCTTGGGATAAACCGTTGAATCCTTTTCGGCGGGAGTCAGTCCCGCGGCAGCCCATTTATCAATGTCTCTTCCGCTTTTCGAGCCGCAGAGCGCGAGGGCGGATTTATATTTTTCATCGAAGAACGAGAGCGAGAAGGTCTCGCCTTTGTCGATGAATTCCTTTGTGTATCTTGAATCGCGTATGAAAACGAAAACGGCGTTTTTGCTCCACATAACCCCGACGGCGCCCCAGCTGACGGTCATCATATTCGCGCCGTCTTTACCGCCTGCGCAGACGAGGCCCCAGTCGGAGCCTATTTCTTTGAACGGGTTCATCTGAAAATCGTTGAGATTCATACTGTCACTCCTTCTGAGATTCTATAAGCGCGTTTATGTCTCCTTTTCCGCGGTGGCGGTAGGGGAAGAAGAAGAGTATCGCATACATAATCAGGCCGCCGACGAAGTTCATCACGATATCGCTCATTGTATCCATAAGAGCGAAGCGGGAGAGGAAAACGTCGTAATCTTTGAGCGGGAACATCAGGAAGACGTTCTGCCAGTCGCCGCCCGCCTCCTTGAGAGCGTTGGCGAGGTTCCAGTGCTGAGCGTCGCCGCCGAAGAACTGGTCATAGATGAACTCGAAAAGCTCCCAGGCGCTCGCGAGAATGAAGCCGAAACCGAGGCCGCAGAGAGTCGCTATCTGCGGAGGGCAGGTTTTTTTGTATTTGAGCTGCAGGGCGCAGGTGTATTCGTAGCCGATATAAACGCCCTCGGCGGTGCCTGTCGCGTGCAGGATTTTGTCATACATCGGAATTGAATAGTAGAAATTGAGATAAGCGCCGCCGAAAGAGCCGAGCAGGAAGCCGAGCGCCGTGATGTTCTGGAAGCGCGGGCTGAGTTTGCGCAGGGTGCTTTTTTCGGGGAAGAACTGGATTATCTCATAGGCGAACATACCGACGAGGTTCGCGGCAATCTGTATGGGAGGGTTGCTGCCGTTGTAATCCTTGCCGTTTATGATTGTGTCGATAAGGGCGAAAATCATAAGTCCGCGCATTATCCACCAGTAAACAAGTTCGCTCTTCTTGACTTCAGAGAAGATGCGGTGAAAATAGTTTTTAAAATATTCTTTCATTATACACTCACTTTCACGGAGGTTTCCGTCCCTGCCATTATAACGGTTTTCGGGAAATATTACAAGCCTCTTCGAGCAGTTCCCTGTTTTTTTCTAGAAGATTGAAAATTCCGTCTTCGCTGAGCACCCCGCAGGCGAGGTCAGCGGGGAGTTTTCCGCTTTCGGAGGCTTCGAAATCCTTCATCCACTCTTTGCTTCGCAGATAGGAATCAAGTTTTTTGAGGCTTTTCTGCGCGCGGGCGAATTCCGCGAGAGCCGTTTCGAACGCCGCGAGCTTTTCTTCGGCCTCTCTCATAAGATTTTCGTAATGCGTTACGCGTTCAATGCGGTTCATAACTGCCTCCTTAAAATATATTATAAACCATACATAAAATATAGCAATTATTCTCCGCTTCGTCAACTTCCGGGCGCTCTATTGAAAAAAGAAAGGGAAAGTGGTATAATCGCAAACAGGAAATTAATTTTCATTTTCGGCGCGATTTTCCGGCGGACTCCGGGCGGAACAAACGGAGAGCCGGAATCATATAAAAAGCAAAAGGAATCAGGAACGGAACAAAATCATTTGAATCTGAGAAAGGAGAAAAAATGATGAAAAAAATGAAAAAGGCGGCGGCGGTCATCCTCGCGGCGGCAATGATTCTGTCACTGTGCGCTTTCGGGGCGTCCGCGGCAAAAAGACCGACTTATCTGCTTCTCGGCGACTCAATCGCCTACGGGCAGGGAATAGTCAACAGCAGGGACGCGTGCTACGGCAGGATTGTCGCGAACACGAACAACTACAACTACGCGAACGACGCCATAAGCGGCACGACGAGCGGAGCGCTTCTTCTTCTGCTCAAGGACGACGAAATCATCAAGGACGTCAAAAAGGCGGACATTATCACGATTTCGACGGGCGGCAATGATTTTTTAACCAGAAACTGGATAGGAATGGGCCTCAAGGGCATAGCTACTGGAAATTATTCCGACCTTGACCCGATAGTTGCGAAATACAAGAAAAATCTCACCTCGATAATCAAGAGAATCGGAAAGCTGAACCCGAAAGCGACGGTAATCGTACAGACGATTTACAACCCGCACAACGATATCTGGACGGACGCGTTTCAGCAGGGCGTTGACCGCATGAACGCCGCGATAAAGGCGGTGAAAAAGGCGACGGGCGGTTTTGAGATCGCCAATGTCGGAGCGGTCATAAGCGGACATCCCGAATACATCGCGATTGACACGATTCACCCGAACGCAAAGGGAAACATAGCGATTGCGGAGTATATGCTCAAGTTCCTGAAAAAACTCGGGCTCGGCACAAAAACGGTGCCGGTCATAAAGGTTCAGCCCGTGAGCATTGCTTCATAAACAACGGAAAATCAAATAAACTAAACAACCCTCCGGCTGTCTGAAAAACGGTCGGAGGGTTGAGTTTTTGAGGGCGGGGTTATGCTTCGGAGGCGGGGTCGGGGTCGGAGTTTTTCATAAGCTCCATTGCCGCGCGTTTTGCGCGGGAGTGTTCGAGGTCGATATACATACGCTCGCGGGTATCCTTGTCGATGTTGTAGAAGAGCATCGGAAGAAGGGCGAAGGCGTCGAAAATCAGGTGAGGACCGCAGGCGAGAAGGAAGAGCTTCCATTTTGTCTGCGCGGACTGAATCGCGGTTTCGCCGATTTCATAGTGCGCCCAGTCCTGAAGCAGATGAGCGTTGACGATTCGGAGAATCGCATCTTTCGCCTTTGTGAAATAGCCGTTCATAAGGTTTATTGTCGCCTCAACGCGGAAGCCGTTTTTCCATTCGCAGTAGTCGAGTACTTCATACTCGATTTCTTTGCCGACTATGCCCTTTGTGGCGTAGAAGACCATTTCAAGCATATTGCCCGCGCCGAACGCCAGCGACATCGGCAGTTTTTTGAGATAAAATCCGTTTTCCTTGCCGCCGATAAGGCCTGTGAAGAAGAACAGGGCTTCGCTGAAGAATATGGAGCCGCTTGAGAAATACCAGAGCATTTTTGTCGAGAAGCGCTGCCTGAATTTGGGGGCGAGCGCGTAGGAGGCGTAGGACATGGGCATACCGGGGATGCCCGCGACGGTCGGGAGCATATTGAAATGAAGAACGTCGTTGTAGTAAAGATCCTCGCCGGAGCCTATGTCTATGCCGCCGATGAGACCCGTGAGGGTGTAGATAAGCAGGGGTCTGTTGCGGAATACCGAGAGCACGCCCTTGACGGGGTGCGGAGGTTTCTCGCTCTGAGGCACGCGTTCGCGGCTGACAAGAATCCAGAACACATTGGGAATAATCGTGATTATCCAGATTATTGTTTTGAAGGTTACGAACGTTTTTGTGACGCTCGTTTTCATATATCCGTTGCCGATAAGGTCATAGAGCACGCCCATTATCTGCCCCGGGAGTTTGCTTACAAGGTCGCCGACGAAGTTTGACGAGACGAGAAGGGACGTTCTTTCGTTGGGGTTGGGGGTGAAAACATTGTCAATGTATCCGCCGCCGCCGAAGAAAGCGCCGACCGTTTCATTAAAATACATTAAAATCATATAGGCGATGAGTTTCTGTCCCACGTTCAGGCCCATCGCCGCCGTGATGACGGGGATGAAACAGCTGTAAAGACCGCCGATTATGCTCGGAATGAGCGAGAGATACTGGAAGGGTTTGAACTTGCCCCAGCGGGTGCGCATATTGTCTATGATGGCCGCGGAGACGGGGTCGTTTATCATATCATAAACGGCGAGGGCGGCTGTCGCCTTGGCGTAGCCCTTGGGCTCGATGCCGAGAATTTTGTAAAGCCATAAATCCGAACCGACCTCAAACTTGCCGAGCTTGAGGTCTCCGAACGCCTTGTGGCCGATATAGGCGATTCTCTCCTTCGTTGTGCAGAAGAAGCGGTTCATATACGCCTGATTGAGCTCTATCTCATCCGACTGTCTGAGTTTTTCTTCAGCCATTGTTTTCCGCCTCCTTCTCTCCGGTTTCCGCGGGCGGGGTTTCGTGATGCTTTTTCGCCTCGTCCTCGGCTATCTGCCGTTCTTTTTCCTGCTGCAAGGCGGTAAGGCGCCTGTATTGCTCGGCTCTCATCTCTTCGGGCGTGAGCGTTTTTTCAAGCTCGAAGTATTCCTCAATCGGAATACCGCCGACATAGCACTGCTTGTGCGTGACGGGTATTCCCTGTTTAAGCACGGCGATATCCACCGCGGCGTTGACAATTTGCAGAAGGATATAAAGATAAGCGCCGATTGCGAGCGAGGCCTTCACCGCGCCCGATGTTCCCATGGCGGCGATGCATACGGCGGAGGCGACGGACGAGATTAGGATGAGGACATCCTGCGTGATGTTTCTCACCTTGCCCTTAGGCGAGCAGGCGAGAGTGAGCAGGATGAGGTGAACGAGAGTCAGCACCGCCGAAAGCGCGAACAGGAGAGCGCCCGCGACGAGCAGGACGGAATCCGTTTTCGCATCACCGCCGGGCAGGGCTTTGACCGTTTCGGGGTTTATCGCGCCGAAATGGTTGACTATTGTCATAAGATTGACATTGCCGTCGGGGAAATCGACGGGCGGCGAGAAGGTCGCCTTTATAAGCGGCAGAAACAGCGGGCCTACGGGCAGAACGGATGTAATGATTCTCGCGACCGCAAGCTTTGTGCCGATGAAGGACGCTTTCAACCTGTCAATCTTTTTCTGAAAATGGTAATACTGAACCTCGGCTTTGTCGGCATCCTGCATAAGCCTTTCCTGCAAATCGTAAACGACGATGTTCGCTCCGCAGTCCGGGCAGTGCTGGCGCCAGTCGGACAATCCGAGTTTTCTCCCGCACTTGGGACAGTTTGCCATTCTCTCACCTCCACACACTTGGTTTGTTTTTATCTTAACACAGAAACACGCCGTGTTCAACAGTATTGATTTTTTCCGCCGGGATGATATACTTAATTACACAGATTTTCTCAAGGGGATATTTATGAAGAAATACATTATTGTAAACGCGGACGATTTCGGAATGTGCGAGTCGGCGAACGCCGCCTGTTTTGAGCTTTTCGAGGAGGGCAGACTTTACTCGGCGACGATAATGATGCCATGCCCCGCGGCGAAGGCCGCCGTTGAGTTTTCGATAAATCATCCGCAATACGCGATAGGAATACACACGACGCTTACATCGGAGTGGCAGAAATACCGCTGGAAGCCGCTGACCGACGGCAAAACCCTGCTTGACGAGGAGGGGTTTATGTGGCACGAGGCGGATATGGTCGAGAAAAACGCGAGCAGCGAAGATATTGAAAAAGAGGTGCGCGCGCAGATTGACCTGGCGCACGAATGGGGGATGAAGCCCTCGCACATTGACAACCATATGGGTTCGCTCTACGGAAATCAGACGGGCAGATTCTCTCTGCTGAAACTCGCGTATAAAATCTGCGGCAGCTACGGCTATCCTTACAGAATGTATATCAAAGCCGACAAAAGAGTTGACCCGCGCGGGATTCCGCATTTCGTAAACGCCGCCGCCGCGGCGCTCTCGAAGATGTGGGCGAGGAAATACAAGGTCATTACTCCCGATTATCTGCTCTTCCCCGATTGGGACGCGCCAGGTATGAAGGACTGTGAGAGCTATGAGGAATACCGCGGGCGGATACTCGGCATATGGACGGACATCCCCGACGGAATCACAGAGACCTTCGTTCATCCCGCGGTTGAGAGCGACGAGTTAAAAGGAATCACGAACGCGTGGCAGAGGCGGGTGTGGGAATACACTCTGCTGAAAGATCCCGAAACGGAGAAATATCTCAACGAGCACGGGGTTTATTTCATAAGCTACCGCGACCTTGTCGATATAAGGCACGGGATAAGGGAATAATAAAACAGAGCCGCGGGCGTAATTCACCCGCGGCGTTTTTCATTTCCATATGCTGCTGTCTTTGCCCGAGCCGAGTTCGAAGTGGTATTTGACAATGCCTAAATCGACCTTCGTGTAATAGCTGAAACCCGCTTTCGCTATGACTTTGTCTCCGTCGAGAGTCAGGGTGAATTTCTGCTGATTGGTGGCTGTCGGAGCGAGAAGCGCCGCTTCGACTCCGTTTTTAAACCATTCGGGCGAGGAGGCGAAAATATTGCTGATTTCTTCCGCCGTTTTCGATTTGCGCTCTTTGCCCTGCGTTTCGCCGTAGCCGAGCGAAATGACGATTTCGAGTTTTTCGCCGCGGTCAACTTTATATGCCGAGGGAACTTTCTTGAAGGTGAGCGCAACCCAGCAGGTATTTAAACCGAGTGTCTGGGCGTAAAGGACGATTTTTTCGCCGTAATAGCCGCATTTTTCCTCAAAGCCCGCGCCTTTTCTGCCGATTACCGCGATATAGTTTGTCACTCCGCTGAAATTGCCGTAGTGAGCCATCGCGCCGTCGAACGCCTTAGGCTCGTTCTTCACAAGCTGAATATGCAGGCCGCTTTCGGCGTTGCACTCCTCGATGAATTTTTCGAGAGCCGCCGCGGTTTCGGGTTCTATAGGCTTGTTTATGTATCTGCGCACGGAATGTCTTTCGCGCATGGCTTCGAGTAAATCCATAGTAATTCTCCTTTGGCTTGTTTCTATATTAGAATAATATCTTTTCTCGGGGGAAATGTCAACAATTCAGTTTTTGTTTGCATTATGTTTGTTTTTTTGTTAAAATATATATGCAGAGAAAATCAAAAAAGGAGAATAATTATGAGAAAAGATTTAGGTGTGGCTCCCGCGGTTTATCCGATGCCCGTTCTGATGATTGCGACCTATGACGAGAACGGCGTTGTCGATGTTATGAACGCGGCCTGGGGTATGATATGCGAGAGCGACAAAATCACGCTCGCTCTTTCGGAATCGCACAAAACGGTAAAGAACATCAAAATCAACAAGGCGTTTACGGTAAGCCTTGCCGATGTGAAAAACATCAAGGCGGCGGACTATTTCGGCATTGCCTCCGGCAACGACACGCCCGACAAGTTTGAGCGCTCCGGTCTCACCGCGGTAAAAAGCGGAAGAGTCAACGCGCCGATAGTCGAAGAATTCCCCGTGACAATCGAGTGCGAGCTGGCGGAGATAGTCAGGACGGACAATTTTCAGAGCGTTGTGGGCAGAATAGTCAATGTTTCGGTTGACGAGAGCGTTCTGGGCGCGGACGGAAAGCTTGACGTTGACAAGGCGGGAATCCTTATTTTCAACCAGTTTGACCGCGGTTACTATGTGACGGGCGAAAAGGTCGGCACCGCGTGGTCGGCGGGGATGGAGCTGAAATAAAGCGTTTTTACGGGCTTGCGGAACGCGGGCCCGTTGTTGTTTTGTTTTGGGAATGGATGGGGAGACTCAAAATGCCCCCTCAGAAACATAGTCGCACTGCTCGCTTGGAGCGCGGCGCATTGCTTGTGTTTGCTCACCTCAGCGCCTCGCTTCACCGTCTTGCTGACCCGCCCCCCTTTGTCGCCTGCGGCGACATTTCCCCCACACCGTGGGGGAATCTTCCACAGGACGCGCTTCGGCGCTTCGCCCCGCGCCGGTGCCCGTCGCAGAAGTTCTCGTTTTCTGTAAAAAGCAAAACAGACACCGGAAAGGTGTCTGTTTGCTTTTGGCGGAGAAGGGGAGACTCGAACTCCCGCGCCGGTTACCCGACCTACGCCCTTAGCAGGGGCGCCTCGTCACCAACTTGAGTACTTCTCCATTGGCAGCGTCTTCTCGCTTATTGAGTTGTATATTCAAAGCGGTTTGCTTCAAATCTTAATGGCGGAGAGAGTGGGATTCGAACCCACGGTACCCGGGGGGTACGACGGTTTTCAAGACCGTTCCGTTATGACCACTTCGGTATCTCTCCGTAAA
>CADAER010000039.1 GCA_902787025.1 Oscillospiraceae bacterium
AAACACAGGGCAGAACAGCAAAGCTATACCGCATATGATTCGAACGCAGGTTATTATATTCGCCATATTACACCTTAAACAGCGAGACCACCGTCTCAATATGATTCGTAAACGGGAACATATCGACAGGCTGGATTTTCCCGGCCTTGTAGCCGTTCTTCACAAGAAAGGTAAGATCGCGCGCGAGGGTTTCGGGATTGCACGAGATATACACAACCGTCTTCGGGGCGAGGGTGACGAGGGATGAGAGAAACTTTCTGTCGCTGCCCGCTCTCGGCGGGTCCATGAACACGACATCCGCCGTTTCGCCCTGCCGCGCCGCCTCGAGCATGAATTCGCCCGCGTCCGATTTTACGAAAGCGATGTTGTCGATTTTGTTTCGTTTCGCGTTGAAAACCGCGTCTTTTACGGCGTCGCCGTTCAATTCAACGCCCGTGACGCTCCCCGCGTGCTTCGCGGCGGCGATTCCTATCGTGCCCGTGCCGCAGTATGCGTCAATCACCGCGCTGTTTTTGTCAAGGCGCGCGAACTCAATCGCGGTGTTGTATAAAATCTCCGTCTGAACGGGATTGATCTGATAAAAAGATGACGGCGAAATTCGGAAGGCGCAGCCGCAAAGCGTGTCTTCGATATATCCTTTGCCGTAAAGCACTTCGCTGCGCTCGCCGAGCACCATGCTCGTTTTGCGCGGGTTTATGTTGAAAACCACCGTCGTGATTTCGGGGAATCTTTCAACAAGAGCGTCGGTTATTCGGTTTTTCATCGGGAAACGGGAATTCGCGCCGACGAATACCACCATAATCTCGCCCGATGAGAAGCCCCTGCGCACAAGCACGTGCCGTAAAAATCCCGCTTTGCTGTCCTCGTTGTAGGGCAGAATCTTATATTCGGGCAGAATCGAGCGGATATATACGGTTATCTCGTCCGCTTTCCTGTCTTCTGTCAGGCAGGAGTTTACGTTTACCACATTGTGCGTGCCCGACTGATAAACTCCCGAAACGATTTTTCCCGAGCGCGTCAGCTGAAACGCCGCCTGAACCTTGTTGCGGTAGTGCGACGGGTTTTCCATCCCGGTTATTTCCTCCACATGGCAGAAACGCCCGAGCAGTTTTATGCAGCGGGCGGTCTTCCACGAGAGTTGCTCGGGGTATGTCATATTCATAAGCTGGCAGCCGCCGCATTTTTTCGCATATGGGCAGGGCGCCTGCTCTTTTTTCGTGTTCTTCGCGTTCATCCGTCAATCTCGAAATCGACAGCGACGCTCGTCTCGCGCACGGCGTGCATGTGCGGCTTGACGACGGAGCAGTGGTAAGCGTCCTTCTGATAAGCTTCGAGCGCCTCCCTGTCATCGACAACCACCTGCAGAATGATGTCGTATGAGCGTTCGGAGTGCAGAAAATCAACGCCGACCTCAATCGAGCGCAGCTGCGGAACATTGCCCTTCATCGAGAGCAGAACCTCCTTCGCCTTTTCGCAGTTCTCGGGCGAATTGTCCTTTAACTTGAAACAAACCGTGTGTTTAATCATATATATTATTCCTTTCGGATTGAAATGCCGTCTCCGGCGCGTGATTTCTCATTTCTTTATCCTGCTCCAATACTCCTTCGCCGCCTGTTCGTTCTTGTTGTCGCCGAACTCGTAATACACGCGGTCCTTTATGGCGTCGGGAAGATACTGCTGCTTTACCCAGTGATTCGGAAACGAATGGGCGTATTTGTAATTCTGCCCCTTGTTCGGATTGTCCTCTCCGTCATAGTGCTTGTTCTGCAATTGACGCGGAACGGGACCCGTGAGCCCTTTCCGCACATCCGCCATCGCCGCGTCTATCGCCGCCTCTCCCGAGTTCGATTTCGGCGAGTTGCACACAAGAATAACCGCGTCCGCGAGAGGTATTCTCGCCTCGGGCAGACCGACAGCCATCGCGATATCCACAGCTGCCTTGACTATGGGGATAATCTGCGGATAGGCAAGCCCCACATCCTCGCAGGCGCACACCATAAGGCGGCGGCAGGCGGATGGCAGATCCCCCGCTTCGAGAAGCCTTGCAAGGTAGTGAAGAGCGGCGTCCGGGTCGGAGCCCCTCATTGATTTCTGATAAGCCGAAACAATATCGTAATGCTCGTCGCCGTCGCGGTCGTATTTCATCGCGCTTTTCTGCGTAAGCTCCGACGCGAGTTCGAGGGTTATCTGCTTTTCATCGCCGCCCGATGCCGCGAGACAGCAGAGCTCAACCGCGTTCATCGCCTTGCGCACATCGCCCCCGCAAGCCCGTGAAATATATGAAACCACGCCCTCGCCGATTTCGTATTTCTCTTTTCTCTCCTCGCTCAGAAAGTCAAAGGCCCTCAGAACGGCGCGCTCGATTTCCTCCGCGGGCACGCTCTTGAACTCAAAGACGGTCGAGCGCGAGAGAATCGCGTTATATACATAAAAATATGGGTTCTCGGTGGTGGAGGCGATAAGCGTTATCGCCCCGTTCTCAATGTATTCAAGCAGCGTCTGCTGCTGCTTCTTGTTGAAATACTGAATCTCGTCAAGGTAGAGAAGAATCCCGTTGGGCGCTAAAAAAGTGTCAAGCTTGGCAATTGCCTCCTTGATGTCAGCCGTTCCCGCCGTCGTGCCGTTGAGTTTGACAAGACAGCGGTCGGTCGCCTTCGCGATTATGCCCGCGAGAGTGGTCTTGCCCACGCCCGAAGGGCCGTAAAAAACCATATTGGGAAGCTCGCCCGACTTTATGATGTTGCCGAGCGGTTTGCCCTCGCCGAGCAGATGCCTCTGCCCGACAATATCTTCAATTTTCTGCGGTCTCAGCCTTTCGGCAAGCGGAGCAGACATAACTACACCTCCGGTGTCTGATTCTGAATTTCTGATTCCTTAACCCCTGACTTCAAAAAAGGGCGGCACAGCCGCCCTTATAAATCAAAACACTATTCTGCTGCCGATATACTCGTCCAGCTCTTCAATCTTAATGCGCACCTGTTCCATCGTGTCGCGGTCGCGCACGGTCACGCAGCCGTCTTCCTGCGAGTCGAAATCGTAGGTAATGCAAAGAGGCGTGCCGATTTCGTCCTCTCTGCGGTAGCGCTTGCCGATTGAACCCGTCTCGTCGAAATCGACCATGTATTTCTTCTGCAGCGTTTCATAAACCTTGAGAGCGTCGTCGCTGAGCTTCTTCGAAAGGGGCAGAACAGCCGCCTTGAAGGGAGCGACGGCGGGGCTTAAATGAAGCACCACACGGGTGTCGTTCTTTTCCGCGTCGAGAACCTCCTCGTCATAGGCCTCGCACAGAAGGGCGAGAACCGTTCTGTCAAGACCGTATGTCGATTCGATAATATACGGAATAAATTTCTCGTTTGTGTCGGGGTCGAGGTATTCCAGCTTCTGTCCGCTGTATTCCTGATGGCGGGTGAGGTCGAAGTCCGTTCTGTTGTGCGTGCCGTTGATTTCGCCCCAGCCGAACGGGAAAAGGAACTCTATGTCGCAGGCGGCTTTCGCGTAGTGCGCGAGCTTCTCGTGGTCGTGGTAGCGCAGATGCTCGGGAGCAATGCCGAGATCCTCAAAATACTTTTTGCCGTATGCCTTGAAATAGTCGTAAAGCTCGCCGTCCGTGCCCTCTCTGCAGAAGGTCTGGAACTCCATCTGCTCGAACTCGATTGTTCTGAATGTGAAGTTGCCGGGAGTAATCTCGTTGCGGAACGCCTTGCCTATCTGACCGATTGAGAACGGCAGCTTGGCGCGCATGGTGCGCTGAACGTTCTGATAGTTCACATACTCGCCCTGCGCGTTTTCGGGGCGCAGATAAATAATGCTCTTGGAATCGTTCGTAACTCCGCGGAAGGTCTGGAACATAAGATTGAACTCGCGGATGTCCGTGAAATTGTGCTTGCCGCAGTTCGGGCAGGGGATGGAATGGTCCTTGATATACTGGAACATTTCCTCCTTCGTCATGCCGTCGGCGTGCGCGTCGGGGTCGAAATCGTCAATGAGATTGTCGGCTCTGTGGCGCATTTTGCACTCCTTGCAGTCAAGAAGAGGGTCGGAGAAGCTGGCTACATGGCCGCTCGCCTCCCATACTCTCGGGTGCATAAGGATGTCCGCGTCAACCTCATAGCTGTTGCGGCGCTCCTGGATGAAACGCTTGCGCCAGGTGTCCTTGACGTTGTTCTTCATTCTCGCGCCGAGAGGACCGTAATCCCAGGTGTTTGCGAGGCCGCCGTAAATGTCGCTGCCCGCGAATATAAAACCTCTCTGTTTGCAGAGGTTGACTATTTTTTCCATTGTTTTTTCGGTGTTGTCCATTTGTTTTTCTCCTTAGATTGATTGACTTGACGCAAAATATAATAGAATAAATTATATAAATTGTCAATAAATTTAATATTTATATTACATACGGCACAATTCCGCTGTTTACAAAGCATTTTATATCTGTTATTATTGACATATAATCACAACGAAAGGGATGCTTTTATGAAAAAGACTGTTTCCGTAATCATTGCTGTTATTATGCTCTGCGGAATCATTACCCCTGCGTTTGCCGAAGATGAAACGACCGAAAAACCCGGTCAAAAAGCAGAGCTGGTTGATGCATATGTTTTCAGTTTACCGGGTAAAAATGAAGTAGTCAGAAAGCAAGGCGAGCCGGAATATCCGGATGGAATTGAACTTCAATTAGAATATTCCGACGATTCAGCCGTTTTTGTCAAAATTGAGGAAAAAGACGGGAAATTTTACGCCGGTGACGAAGAGGTTACCTACATCGGCAAAAACACCGATGAGCCGCTTTACGGTAAGTTGACCGCTTATCTGGAAATGAAAGACGGAAAAATAAAAATGTCATACGAGTTCTATTCTCCGGAAGTTACAAAGACCGGTGTCGAACTTGTCGGAGCAGCAATAGTCTTTGTTCCTCTTCAATATCTGATTACTTATGGTTCACCCGCCGCGCCCGGAGGAATTGTTTTTTTACTGAAATACAGCGACGGCTCTTCGGAGCTGAAAAAAACAACCGAATGTTATTTTGAAGAAAATGAATACACTCGTTATTTTGCCGGACCGTATGAAGTGTTTTATGATGATCCACTTGAGCACCAACCTATAGAAACTGCCTGGGTCAGTGTCGGCGGAATATGGCTTACTTATAATTTCATCGATTTTTATGGTTTCAATAATTCATATTATTCTTTGCATTACTTTATTTCATATATCATTGCTCAGATTTTCAAATAATCTGTTGACAATTATTATAACAACGAAAGGGATGCTTTTATGAAAAAGAAACTGCTTTCAATCGTCTCGGTTGTGCTTGTTGTGTCGATGGTTTTCGGTATGACCTCAATAACCGCAAGCGCTGAACAGTCCGCGGGCAAAAGAGCGGGTTCCGCCGTTCTCGGAGGAATCGTTACCGCCCTGCTCGGCGGAATAAACGCGGTTTTCCCCGACGCGAAAAGCTTTATTGACAAAAAGGATTTCAAAAACGACACATTTTACGGCGGCACGGAGGAATTTCTCGACGAGCCCGCCGAAAACGCCGCGTGGAAGCTCGGCTACGCCAATACAAGCCTCGTTCCCGACGACTGGAAGAGCTACACCTACTACCTCGGCGGCTACATTGTCATTGAAAACCTTTTCACAAACAATATAGATTATGTCATCGACGATATGAAAGCGAGAGTAATCGCGATTGAGGACGGCAGCGGCAGAGGCGTCTCCGTTTTCGCCACAATCGACTGTATCGGTATGACGAACAGCGACATAAAGCAGATCCGCCGCGCTCTCGTTGAAAAAGCGGGAGACAAATACGATTTCGCCGCGATAAACGTCGAGTCCACCCACGCGCACTCCTGCATTGACACCGAAGGCCTGTGGACCAATCTTTTCGCGAAGGTTATAAAGAATATCCCGAAGGCCCTCACGCACATCGGCACCCCCGAGCCCGGCACCGATGAAAAATATATGACTCTTCTTTACGACAGAGTCTCCGACGCCATGCTCGAAGCGTGCGACTCAATGGTTACGGGCACAATGACCTACGCCCGCAAGGATATAGGCGAGCAGTATTTCAGCAACAAGAACCGCTCCTCCGCCTCCGCCCTTATGACCGATATGGTCCGTCTCGCGTTCACTCCCGACGACGAAACCCTCGCTCCGACATATATCATAAACATAGCGGCTCACCCCGATGTCGCGGGTCTCGCGACCGACTTCGTTCTTGACAAGGAAGCCGTCAACACAGGCAGACAGCTCAGCGGCGAATATCCCTACTATATGGGCGAAACCCTTGCCGAAGCGGGCGTCAACTGTATGTTCTTCAACGGCGCCATAGCGGGCATCTACATCGCGAGAGGCGCTACGAACGACAGCCAGCCTCAGTATTGGAGAGCCGAACAGTCCGCGAGATACGGTCAGGAAATGGCGAAGATTGCCCTCGCCATGACAATGACTCTCGACGAAATCAAAACGGGCGACCTCAAAGATATTCTCTATAACGAGGAAACAATCAAAAAGGAAATGGATTATGTCGCCGAAAACGGCGGCGAATACACCCTCTGGTGCGAGGGATGGGAGCCCGTCGAAGAGGTCGACGTCGATCCCATATTCAACATAGTCATCAAAGAGGTTTTCGTGCCCGTCACAAATCCGTTCATCATCCTCGCGGGCAAGCTCAATCTCGCGAACTACAAGGTTCTGAAATCCGGCTTCAAAAAGTATGAAATCTGCACCGAGGTCGGCTATGTCGAATTCGGCAGACAGCTGAAAGTCGTAATGATGCCCGGCGAAGTGGTCCAGGACCTCGTCGTGGGCGGCACCTCGCTCACAGCTGAAGATTCCTATTCGGGCAAGGCGTTCGCCTATCCCCCGCTGACCGAAATCTTCGGCGATGAAGACCTCATCTGCTTCGGCCTTTCGAACGACGCCATCGGCTATATCGTCCCCGACAACGACTACTGTATGTGCATAGCCTTCGACCACTACCAGGAGCTCATCTCCCTCGGCGGAAGTGTCGCAAGCGCCATTGTCAAAACCCTCTCCGAAATCGCGTCCGAATATGCGGAATAAACCACCTTCGCAAAGCAAAAATTACGGCTCCGGTTTGGGATAACCGGAGCCGTTTTTTATTCTTTATACTTTTTCTGTGAATTTTTATATTTTTTCAATTATATTTATGTTTATGAGTTCATTTATATATTTAATATATGCTTCAGGAATAAATATCGCGCTGTAATGATTATTATTGGCCCAGTTTAAATACTCTTGAATGCACTTTGCTGCACCTTTAACGAACTCGGTAATTTCAGAAATTGCCGAGGCGGCAGCCGCAAAGTTTCCGCGGCTCAGATCAACAATAAGCCGTGCAAGTATTGAAAAATCAAATATTTCTAAAAAATATTCACAATATGAAAGAATACCGCCAAGAACCAGCGTAAACACCAGATCCGGTTCTTCACAATAGATTGTTTTGCCGTCAAGCTCAATAACAAACACCACCCTGCCGTTTTCATCTGTTGAATAATATTCAATCAATCCGTGCTGTCCGTCTTCACTGCGGCTGAACTCTTTTTTTACCTCACTTAAAAACTGATTCTCTGCTTCCGGCTGAGATACCTCCGCAACCGACCCGTCTGTAAATGTGATTTTAATGTATTCGGGGAATAATCCCTCAAACGGCGCCCCTTCCGTCAAAGGCTCAAGAGTTAAAAAATACACACTTGAAATAAATTTTTTATCAAATTCTATTTTTTCAACTTTGTCGCTCAGGCTTTCCTCCGCCTGCTCTTCGCCGTCCTCCGCCGCGCCGTCTGCGGGTCCGGCAGCCTCGCCGGAAGCTATGGGCTGTTCATCGGCAAAAACCGTCAATCCCGCTGAAACCGTGCCGAGCATAAGCGCCGCGCACAATAAAACCGCAAGAATCTTTTTAAATGTAATCATAATAACCCCTCTTGGTAATATTTCCGCAAATCTGCGGATATAATTATTTTATCACATATTCTCATTAATGCAATGCATTCGAGCCGTTTTTTTCATATCCCCCTCCCTCTCCGCAGATATTAAGATTGCATTAAGATAACTTTAATCATTTCTTAATGCAATGCATAATTGAATCTTAATCTTTTCCGAATTATAATAAAGTCAAGACAAGGGCAGACAGCCCGAAAAAATAACGGAGGGGTCATACAATGAAAAACACAAAGAACGACAAACTTATCTGCTGGAACAGAAAGAACGAAAACGGCACAGTAACAGAAAAATATCATTGCGGCAATTCGGTAATCGGCGTTTCAAGATTCAAGAATCTTGTTACCGATGAAAACTGTGTGGTCATCTCATTTGAGAGGGGCAGACTTAACAGAAGTCAGAGAACAGACATAGCGCGCAGGCTCGGTGCGGACCTCAATACCTGCTGCGTTGACGACTACACAATCTACGGCAGAGCGGTATAATCGGGGGAGACATACCGCTTAATGCTTAATACGGGCACGGCGTTCAGGGTTGCGCCGCGCAACAGAAAAGGAAGCGTAAACCGCTTCCTTTTTTCTTGCAATTTTATTCTTATAACTCCGTCACAGTGCAAACCGTTTCCGTAGGGAACGCGGAACCGCGTTGTGCATATAATCAGGTGTGGGCAACGCCCACCCTCTCACAGCCTTCCCCTTGAGGTTATTCCCCTGACAGGGGAAATGTCGCGCAAGCGACAAAAGGGTGCCCGTTTTCGGAGAAAAAAGGTGGCGACAAAGCCGTCGGATGAGGTGTCAAAATACAATCCTAACTCCTATCCCCTAACTCCTATCTCCTACTCTGTGCCCGTCTTTGATTTTCACCTTCCCGATAATCGGCAGAACGGCATATCCCGTAAGCGTGTCGCCGTCGATTTCCGCGTGAAGGGCAATCTCCGCTCCGGGCAGAACAGGCACGCTGACAACAGCGTCAATGACGTTGCCCTCCTCTTTCACGGAGACAGTCTCGATTTTGCTCAGGTCAAAGCCGCGCACACTGCCGCGGAAGCCGTATGAGCCGTTGTCGTCATATATCTCAACCCTGCCCGTTTCTTTGAAAAACAGCGTGTCAACCGTCGCCTCCCAGATTCCCAGTCCGATCATTTTCGCACCTCCGTGATTTTTTTGATATGTTATCACAATCCCCCGCATTATTCAAGCGTATCTTCTCATCCCACACCGAAAAAGGACTTGCTCCCGCAAGTCCTTTTTTTCATCGTTCTTATTCAAATTCGCTGTAAGGAATCGTGTTCTCGAATTTGTCCGCGTCGAATTCCTTTCCGCATATGTAAGCTTTTTTGACCTGCTTCTTGCCCTTGACAAATTCGGGTTTGCCGGGGCAGAAGGGGTAGAATCCGAGCACGCCGAAAACATACCAGAGAGCCATCGAGCCGTTGTCCTCGTCGCCCGGGAAGCCGTCATCCTTCCACGAAAACGCCTCTTTGCAGAGCTTTTCAACCCAGTAAGCGGTCTTGTCAACCTCGCCGAGAGCACTGTAAATGTAAGGAATATGAAAACTCGGCTGATTCGAAATCGCGCACTGACCGAAATCGGCAGCCGCCATCTCGGTTATCTCGTGAATCTCACACTCGTAGCCCTTGACCACGTAATCGGGCGGGCAGGCGAAAAGAGCGTCGATTTTTTCAATCAGCTTGTCCTTGCCGCCGTAAAGCTCCGCCAGACCTTCAATGTCGTGCTGAACCGCGAAGGAGTTCTGCCAGGCGCTGCCCTCGGTGTAGTCGCCGCCCCAGCCTTCTGGAACGAAATCGGGCTTGAACATTCCGCTGAACCCTCTCGCTCTCATAAAGCCCGTTTCGTAATCAAACAGGTTCTTGTAGCTGAGCGCTCTTCTGCGGTAGGTCTCCTCGACATCGTCCCTGCCTAAGATTTTCGCTATCTCCGCTATGCACCAGTCGCCGTATGCCGCGTCGAGAGTCAGGTTTACGCTCTCCTTGTGAACCTCAAGCGGAACATAACCGAAAGCGCAGTAGGTCGAGGCGCCGTTTCTGCCGAAATATTCCTGCGGAGCGTCGTCCGTCGAGTGCTTGAGCATACCTTCGAAAGCGGTTTCGAGGTCGTCCCTTTCAATAAGCCCCTTGACAGCCGCGTCGCAGATGACAGCGTCAATGAGCGTCGAGGGCATACAGCCGTGCTCGCCGATGGAAAGCCAGCGCGGAAGCCATCCGCTCTCTTTATATTCGTTTATGAATGATTTGAGCATAAGGCGCAGGTCGTCCTTCGCCACAATCGAGAAGAAGGGGTAAACCGTGCGGTAGGTGTCCCAGAAGCCGTTGTCCGTGAAGCGGACTCCGTCGCGCACGCTGCCGTCGTGCGGGCAGTAGTGCTTTTCCCTGCCGCTTATGTCAGGCTCTGAACACCTGTGCGGATAAAGGAACGCCCTGTACATACAGGAATAGAAGGTCTTTAACTGATCCTCGTCGTCGCTCTCGATTTTAATGAGCGAAAGACGGTTTTCCCACTCCTCCTGCGCGAGCTCCTTAATGTCGTCAAACGAGTAGTCGCCGATTTCGTTTTCAAGGCTCATCGCCGCGTTTTCAAACGAAATGTAGGATGTCGCGAGCGAGATTTCAACCTCCTGCGCGGCAAGCGCGATATGAATCGCCGTCTCCTTTCCCTCGCCGCTGAGCGCCTTCACGCCGTCCTCAACGCTGCGCTGTGTGAGGATTCCCTCAACGTCAACGCTGTCCTCGGGGAATTTAATGACGATGTATTCCTTGAAATTCACATGCTCGCCGCCCGAGCAGTCGTCGGTCGTGACATAAAGAATATGCTCAACCTTGCTGTATTCGTAAGAGCATCTGCCCGCCACGGGAAGAACCGAGAAATAGTTACCGCTCTCATTGCGGAACGAAAGACGGATTTTCGCGCATCTCATCGTGGGCGTGAGTTCAATAACACATCTCGGGCGGAGCAGGTCGTATTTCATATAGTAGGGCGTAAGCACCGCGTCCTCGGGTCGGAAGCCCGACCAGCGGTCTTCTCCCGTCTGATGAACGGGAGCCGTCTGCGGAAGAAAGCAGACCGCGCCGTAATCGGCTATCCAGGGCGAAGGCTGATGCGTAAGACGGATGCCCTCGAAGGAACGGTCGTCGGGATGGTAGAACCATCTTAAATTGCCGTCGCTTGTCTGCGGGCAGAAAGCCGCCATGCCGAAGGGAAGCTGAACGAGAGGCAGGGTATTGCCGTTTGAGAAACGGTGGGTGGATTTACTGCCCTGCTTGGTGTTGACATAATCCGTGTATTTCATAATTACCTCCGTTTGCTGTCTGTTTATTTGAATCTCTTTGTCCGTTAATCTTATTCCGCCGAAACCGAAACATAGAAATACGCCGTCATTCCTTTATAGACAACCGTGATTTTCTGCTGACCCGTACCGTTAAGCTCTCTGGGCGAGAAATAGCAGCCGTCCGTTACCGTCTCCGTCTTTCCGCCCGCGTATTTCGCCTTGACTACAAGACCCGCCGTGTCCAGCTTTTCGCCTTTTTTGTAATCGGTTTTGTTCGGGTTTCTCTCAATATAAATCTCAGTAACGGCGTCCTCCGCGTTCACGAACAGATACGTTTTGTAATCGCCGTATGTTATCTCAATATAGTTCTGTCCCGCTTTTTCAAGCTTCGCGTTGTGAAGCGTAAAGCCCGTAATCGTTTCTATTATTCCGTTTTCACGCTTGGCGCAGACGACAATATCGTCCTTCGCGACGGTGTCGCCCACATAATACTGCTTTTTCGGCTGCTGCTGAACAAAGATTTCCTTTATCGGATTCGCCTTTACATTGACTCCGAAATGCACCGTCTTTCCGCCGTAGCTCACCGCGACGGGCATTCCCGTGCCCTCGACCGTAAACTTGGTCGGCGTGATGATAACATCGTTCGCCGTCAGCGCGACCGCTCTTCCGCTGAGATACACCGCCCTGACGACAAGTCCCTTCGTGTCAAGCGTGTCTCCGACATAATAGTTGCGTTTCGCGGGTCCCGTCACGATTTCAATGCTCTCGAGAGTGTCCTCCTTGACCCTGACCGTAAACGTCTTCTTTTTGCCCGCGTATGTCAGCGTAATCGTCTGCAGACCCGGCTCTGTCAGATTCGTGGGAGCGCAGGCGAAACCGCTCGTTATCGTCTTGGAAGGTCCGTTCTCGTAATCAACCGTCAGCTCAAGTCCCTCCGTGTCGAGAACATCGCCCTGATAGTAGTTTACCTTCTTCGGTCCCTTCTTGATTTCAATTCCCTTGACAGTGTCGTCCTTGACCGTAACGTTGAACGCCGTCGATTTGTTTCCGTATGTCACGACAATCTTCTGAACGCCCGTCTCCGTGAGGTTGACAGGTGTGCATTTGAAGCCCTCGGTAATCTCCTCTGAGGAACCGTCCGTATAGTTCAGGGTAACAACCATACCCTTTGTGTCAAGCTTTTCGTTGAGATAATAAACCGTTCTTTTCGGCTTCTGCGTTACGCGGATTGTCGACAGCATCGAGTTCCTGCCCGAGCCTCCCGATTGGACGGTAACAGGGAATGTCGCCGTTTTTCCGCCGTATGAAACGTTCACATTGTGCTTGCCCGCCGAAGAGAAGGAGTCGGGCGATACCGTGAAGCCGCTTGAAACCGCGCGGACCGTGCCGCTTTCATATTCCGCGTTTATCACAAGTCCCGCCGTGTTGATTTTCTCCTTCGGAGCGTAGGTCGTGCGGTCGGGCGCGGATTTTATTGAAATGCGCTTTAACGCGTCGTTTATAACCTTGATTGAAAATGTGTCGGTCTTTCCGCCGTATGAAACGGTTATCTTCTTTGTTCCCTCATAGGCAACCGTCGGGCTGTAACCGAAACCGCCCGCTATGGCTTTTTCGGTGCCGTCCTTAAACTTTACATTGACCGTAAGTCCCGTCGTGTCAATCGGACTGCCCGCGTAGTAAACCGTGTTTTTCGGCTCGGTTTTAATCGAAATGGATTTAACCTCTTTGTCGGGAACGGCTTCCGTGACCGTGGGTATTTCTATATCGCGCGCGGGAGCATCTTCCTGCTCTTCCGCGGGTTCGCCGTTTTCGTCAACGGGAGCAGCCTCTTCCTCTCCGGGATTTTTCTCCTCACCGTCTCCGGGAATCCAGCCGGGAGCGACAGTGTCCGCCTCGGTTGCGGATTTGTCGCCGTCGGGCGACTGTGTCCGCTGGCAGGCGGCGGGAATAATCAGCATTGAAAGTATCAGAATCGCGCAAAGTAATCTCTTCATTATCTTAACCTCTTGATAAAAGATTCTCTTTTGATTTTATTCTTTTATTATATATTGCCGCGCGGGTAATTGCAACAGAAAATCTGTCCGTCCCGCCGTCTTTATTCCTCTTTATACAGCTTTTTCACATAAAGACTTCCGTCTCTGTTCTCTCCCGCTCCCAGAAAAGCGCCGCCGGGAGCGTAAACCCTGTAATATCCCGTCTGCTCAACGCCCCTGAGCCGCTCCGTCATAAGCTCGCCTCCGTTCGAGAAACGGACCGCCTGAGCCTCCGTCACATAAACGGCGGGGTAATCCCGAAGAGCGTCCTCAACGCCGAGAATATGCATATCAAGCGCGCCGTTCTCAACCGCCTCACTCAACGCTTCAAGCGTGAGAGCGTTTTCGACAGAGTATCCGTTCGCGAGCGTGCGGCGCAGGGATGAAAGCGCGGCCCCGCAGCCGAGAGCCCTGCCGATATCGTCGGCGAGCGTGCGGATATATGTCCCCGACGAGCAGGCGACATCAACCGTGTATTCTCCCGCGGCCTCATCGCAACCGACAATTTCGAATTTATATATTTCAGCCTCCCGCGGACGTCTTTCGACCGTTTCGCCCTTCCTCGCGAGCTCGTAAAGGCGTCTGCCGTCAACCGAAACAGCCGAAAACATCGGCGGAATCTGCGTTATCTTTCCGAGAAATTTTCCGGCCGCCGCCGCGAAGTCCTCTTTCGAAACGTCAACCTCGTTCGTTTCAAGCACTTTACCCGTGATGTCGAGAGTGTCCGTCACCGTTCCGAGCTTTATCACCGCGCGGTATTCCTTCGTGCGGTCGGGCAGAATTTCGGCGAACCTCGTCGCTCCGCCGAGCAGGACTGTGAGAACGCCCGTCGCCATAGGGTCAAGCGTTCCGCAATGCCCGCATTTTTTCTGATTAATTATCTTTTTGACTCTTATGAGAGCGCCGAAGGAGGTAAGCCCCTCCGGCTTGTCAATAAGCAGTATTCCCGTCATGCTCTCACCCGTTCTGCCAGAGTTTTCTGTCAAGCCTGCGGTATTGAACGGCCTGCGAAATGTGCGGGCTGTCAACCACGGGCGCGCCTTCAAGATCGGCTATCGTCCGCGCGACCCTGAGAACCTTGTCGTAGGCTCTCGCCGAAAGTCCGAGCTTGTTGAACGCCTTTTCGAGCAGGTTGAGCGCCTCGCTTGTCGGCGTGCAGAACTCCCTCGTCTGTGCGGGAGTCATCTTCGCGTTGCAGAAGGCGGGCGAGCCCTTGAGCCGTTCCTGCTGAATCTTCCTCGCCGCATTGACTCTTTCGCGGATATCCGCCGAGCACTCGGAAACGGAATTGTCCGAAAGCCTCTCGAAATCAACGGGCGGCACTTCAATATGAATGTCCAGCCTGTCAAGAAGCGGTCCCGAAACCTTTGAAAGGTAACGGTTTACGCTCATCGGCGAGCAGGTGCATTCTCTCGTCGGATGTCCGTAATATCCGCAGGGGCAGGGGTTCATCGCGCAAACGACCATCTCCGAGCAGGGGTATGTGTATGACGCGTTCGCGCGCGAAATCGTGATTTTTCCGTCCTCTATCGGCTGACGCAGTATCTCCGTAGCCTGCCTTGAAAATTCGGGCAGCTCGTCGAGAAAAAGCACTCCGTTGTGAGCGAGAGAAACCTCGCCCGGTCTCGGAATGGCTCCGCCCCCCGACAGTCCCGCGGGCGAGACCGAGTGATGCGGAGAACGGAAAGGCCTGTTTGTTATAAGCGCCGTTTCGGGCGGCAGAGCGCCCGCCACGGAATAGATTTCGGTAGTTTCGAGACTTTCCTCGAAAGTCATTTCGGGCAGAATCGAAGGCAGCCTTTTCGCTAACATGCTCTTGCCCGAGCCGGGAGGTCCTACCATAAGCACGTTGTGTCCTCCCGCCGCGGCGATTTCGAGCGCCCGTCTCGCCTCCGCCTGACCTTTTACATCCTTGAAATCCGCGAGCGGCGCCGAAAGAACGCCGCCGCTGTCCAGACCCTGAAAAACGGCGGGCTCAACCATCTCCTCGCCGTTTAAGTGCTTCAGAAGCTGAATCACCGAATTGACGGGGTAAACGTTTATGCCCTCGACCACCGAACACTCGCGGGCGTTCGCGGCGGGAACGAAAACTCCCTCAAAGCCCGCTTTTTTCGCGCGGATAACCATCGGAAGAGCGCCGTTTACATGCCGCACGAGGCCGTCGAGAGAAAGCTCGCCGATAAAGGCGAATCGGTCGAGATCCATCGGCAGGGCGTTGGTATTCGCCTTGACAATCCCGATTAAAATCGGCAGGTCGTAAACCGTGCCCTCCTTGCGTGTGTCGGCGGGAGCGAGGTTGACCGTCACCCTTGACGGCGGAAACTCGAAACCCGTGTTTTTCACCGCGGAACGCACACGGTTTTTCGCCTCGTTTACGGCTGTGTCGGGCAGACCGACAATATCCATTCTCGGCAGACCGCCCGAAATATCGACCTCCACCCTGACGGTGAAGCTCTCCATTCCCATAAGCCCGAGGCTGTTTACTCTTGAAAACATCCGACGCACCTCATCAATCCGCGGAACCCGCGGCAGTAATTTAACAGTTAGCAGTAGTTTCTGTATTTAACTATATAAATATACCACAGTTATTTTTTAAATACAATAATTAAACCAACATATTAACCGCAACAACCACAACCAACACCAATTCACCCAAGAACGCATAACAAAAAACCATCACAAACCGTAGGGGCGGATATCATCCGCCCGCCAACTCCCCGC
>CADAER010000040.1 GCA_902787025.1 Oscillospiraceae bacterium
CGAAGCGCCATCGCGGACCCTTCGGGACCACGCATCATAATGCCTTCCATCAGCGACTGACCGCCTACGGCTACATATTCTTTTTTCTCTTTTTTATTGCTCATCTGTATTAACCTCATCATCCGGAATATCATCAACCGGAAGTTCTATTGTTACTGTGGTTCCTTCGCCGAGGATACTGTCAATAGTAAACTCGCCCTTGTGAAGTTTTATAATTTCATCGACAACCGCGAGACCTATGCCGGAGCCGCGCACTGTTGAGTCGGCTTTGTAAAATTTTTCTTTGACCTTCGGCAAGTCGTCGGCGGAGATGCCCTTGCCGTTGTCGGTGAATGTGATTACGAGAGTTCTCGGTTTGCGGATTTCCGCCGTCACGGCAACCTTGCCGCCCTGGTGATTGTATTTGATGGCATTGTCAAGGATATTGACAAAGACCTGTTTTATTCTTGACGCGTCGGCATTCGCGGGAACGGGAATTGAAGGAACATTGTAGCTCAGTTCAATACCCTCTCTTACAGCGCGCTCTCTGAAAGCGAAGACCGTTTCGTCGAGTTCGGCGAGAACATCTATCTTTTCGATATGGAGACTCATTCTGCCGTTGCTCATTCGGGAGAAGTCGAGCAGTTCCTCAACCATTCCGTTTAATCTGCCCGTTTCATCAAGAATTACCTCCATTCCGCGGCGGCTTGTTACGGGGTCGGTGGCTCCGATCTGAAGAAGCGTTTCACCCCAGCCTTTGATTGCGGTAAGCGGAGTCCGCAGTTCATGCGAGACAGTCGATATGAAATCGTTTTTCATTTTATCCGCCGATTCGAGCTCGGTTGCCATATCGTTGATTTTTTCACAAAGCAGACCGATTTCGTCGTCGTCGTTAAATTGCTCGACTCTGGCGTCAAGATCGCCGCCGGCTATTCTTTCGGCTATCGAGCAGACATTACGGACGGGACCGATAACGGTTTTGAAGTAAAACCTTGTGGAAACGAAAATGATAAGGCCGAGAAATATAATGCAGAAAAGAGCAACTATTATCGAAATGTTGATCAGCTGCATATTGATTTCTTTAAGAGAAATCATCAGTCTGACTGCTCCGGCATATTCGCCGCCGGATGAAGAAATCATCGCGGTCTGCGCCATCATCTTTTCGCCCAAGGGAGTTCTGCCTATCCACATAGCCTCGCCGTCGGATGAATCGGACGCGATGTTGTAATCGGGCATATCGGTCTGCTCGATTTCGAAACCGCTCGATGAAATAATGACTTTACCCGACTTGTCTATTACCCAGGCTTCCATTTTATCCGCGCCCGTAAAATTTTCTATAAACTGCGTTTCGCTGTCACGGAGTGAGAAATAAGAGGAGATAAAATTACCGGAATATGACGAAAGGGTTGTTTCGACGCTGCGGTAATATGAGCGGTAGATAATCGCTATGAGAACAACGCTTATAACTATCATCAAAACGGAAATAATCGAAATAACTTCGTAGAACCATTTTTTTGATATTCCTTTCATTGTTCTCACCGCCCTTTCGCCGTGTGTTAATTAATCAGACTACCCACTTGTAGCCTATTCCCCAGATTGTAATGAGATTTTTGGGATTTGAAGGCTCGTCCTCAACTTTTATACGAAGTCTTCTTATGTTGACATCGACGATTTTTTCTTCGCCGAAATATTCGCTGCCCCAGACATAGTTCAGGATATCCGTTCTGCTCAGCGCCGCTCCGGGATTCGTGAAGAAGTATTCCATCATCTGGAATTCAACCTGTGTAAGTTCGATGAACCTGCCGCGCTTTGAGAGCGTTCTGTTGCGGAGATTGAGTTTGAAGTCTCCGAGTTCGATAACGCTCACGGGTTCTTTTGACGCGTTTGAGGGAGCGAGCATTGAAACTCTGCGGTAAACGGCATCCACTCTCGCGACAAGTTCCGAGAGGGAGAAGGGTTTTGTGATGTAGTCATCCGCGCCCATCATAAGACCCGATACTTTATCCATCTCCTGTGTTTTCGCGGTAAGAAGAATTATGCCGATATTGCCGTTTTTGGCGCGAAGCTGTTTGCAGACCTCAAGCCCATCGACATTTGGCATCATAATATCAAGCACAGCCACATCGAAATCGCCGTTCTCGGCTTCATACTCTTCGAGCGCCTGTGCGCCGTCGCAGGCTTCGGTAACTTCGTAACCGCTCCTGCGAAGATTAATGACAACAAATTCTCTTATTGCCTGTTCGTCTTCTGCGACGAGAACCTTTTTCATAATCATTTCACTCTTTCTCAATAGTTAAACGGCGAAAATCTTTCGGCAAGCTTTTCACCTGTTATTCCGTTTTCAACACCTGCCGCCGAAATATAGGCGCAGACAAAATAATCATCGGTCTGCATAAGCACGGTGTAACTGTTTGCCATTTCATCGTTCCAGCTTTCGGTATCGATTACAAGCAGGGAGAAAAGATCGGTATATCCCCCGCCCTCGTCAATCGACCTGAAAATCCAGCATTTGTCATTCTGGGCGTTTACGTTTATTCTTTCAAATGAATCTTTGTCGAGCCTGAGGATGAAGCCGCCCGTTGTGCTTATGAGCGAGTTCTGGACGGTAATCAGGTCTGTGCCGTTTGATGCGACCTTTTTCCACTCGGTCTGATAAAAGCTTGAAGAAACGAGAATGTCGCTCTCCCTGGACTGTTCGCTCAGCGCGGTCTGGACGGGAATGTCTATAGTGCCGTCATTGTCAATATCCATACTCGGTATAGGCTCAAACCGGAGCGTTGAAACATTTGTAAGAGTTACGCCGTCAACGAACGGGTCGACAAGTTCCGATGTTTCGTCGTTCCAGTAAACGAGTTCGGTTATCATCAGCATTTCACCTTTGAGCGCGTCTATATAAAATCTCAGCGGAGACTCCTCGTCGATTTTTTCGTTTTTGACAGACACATAACTGCTGACATTACCGTCAAGTTTCGCGCTGCCTGTCAGATTCATTTTGCCGCCGACATATTTATAAAGATTCGCGAAGTTCTGGCTGCCTGTCACGGTTGAAGTCTGATTTATGAGAAGGACTTCCGTGTCGCCGTCGGAATCAGCGTCGCCGCAGCTCATTACGGAATACGCTTCGTTCATTATTTCCTGGTAACTGTGTCTGTCCGAATTTCTGCGGTAAATTGAAAGCGCTTTCGCGGAGGACGAGCCGACACGCCAGCCTGCGAAAATCTCTTTGACTCCGTCATTGTCAAGATCGGTGAAGCTCACACTGTCAACCGATGTGCCCGAGCCGTTGAAATCGGAAACGCTCTTCCAGGCTCCGTCGATTCTTTCGAGCATATTGAGTCTGACTGTTCCCTGCCCGCTTTTGAGTCTGTAAAAGATGAACGCTTCGTCAATTCTGTCGCCGTCGACATCCTCTACTATTACAGCGGACTTATAATCGCCGCCGAGCGGAGTGCAGTAAACGGTGCTTTCGCCTGCGGCGAGCGTGAACGCGTTGAGAAGTTCTTCATCCGTATTTGAAAAAACAGGAGGCTTCATAAGGTAATCGGTGGATTTGAACGGGGAGAAACTGCATGCGCTGAAAAGGACGCAGATAACTGAAATTATCAGCGTTATTGAAATCAGTCTTTTCAATAAAAGCACCTTCTTCCCCGATTATTCGATTTATTATAGCACAAGATTTTATTATTATCAATAATTTTAATAAATTATTTATAATATAAAAAGAAAGCGACTGAAAAATCAGCCGCTTGTGTCAATTTTCAATTAAAGCAATGTAACCTTGGTTGAATAAGTGCCGTAAATCCAGCAGTCTTCATTGTCCGTCAGGGTGATTGTCAACGGAATATCGGTTATTTCGTTTTCATTTTTGACTTTGCTTAAATCCGCCTTGACGGTAAATGATTCTGCGTCGATTTTTTCAAGAGATTCCGCGGGACCTATTACGGTTACGGTAACCGAAATCTGACCGAGGAACGGAGATGCGCCTTCGGGAGTGCCTTCAAAAATAACGGATGAAAGCGGAACCTCAATCTCTTTTTTCTCGACTGCGCCGGGATTGACTTTTACCGTAAACTCGCTGACGCTGTCATCGATAAGCACAGCTGATTCCGAGTCAAACTCGAATTTAAACTCGGTTTCTTCGGAATCGATTTCGGAAAAATCTATTGTTCCGACGGATATTGTTCCGTTGAGACCTTCTATTCTGCTTTCGGCCACTCCGAAAACGGCACTCGCGGGAGAGACAGAATACTCAAGCCTGTCCGCGAGATATTTCGCGGGTGAATTTACAAATTCAACACCTGTATTGAGCATAACTCTTCTGTAAACGGGAACGGTTGCGGTTACCTCGTTCTGATTTGTGCGGTATGAAAGATACTGGGGTTCGGTATCGGATGAGTTATAAGCCGAAATAACGCAGTTGACCGTTTTGGTGGCGGTAAGCGGTTCGTCAATGTTGACGTTTGCGTTGACGCCGATGATTTTGTCGATTTCGGTTTCGGGACCCGTAATTTTCACGGTTGATTCGGACAGGGAGATTTCGCCGGCGTAATAGCCGTCGGGAACGATTCCGTTGGGAGCGATAATGTTGCGGTCAATTTCAAATTCTTTTGTTTTTTCGACATCGAAATAGACATCGATAACCTCGATTGAAAGCGAGGTTATTTCAAAATCCACTCTGTTTGTGGCATTTGAAGCAACAAGCTGCAATGTATATTTGCCCGCGGAATTAACAAACGCCGTATTAGCGCGCACTTCAATATCCTGCGCGCTCAGAGCCATTTTTGAAACATTGTATCTTTTGCCCTTTACGGTGACATCGACTTTATAATCCGATTCGCCGAAAGCCTTGAGGCCGTAGGTTTTCATTGCCTGTGAGAGTTCGATTTTGACAGGGACATCGTCGATGACGCGTTCGTCTTCGGGAGCGAAAACTATTGCGACACCGAGCCAGATAATAAAGGCGGCAACAAGGGAAAAAACAGCAAGGAATTTGTTATTGAAGAACAGTCTTGATATTGAAAAATCCGTTTTTTTCATTTTTTGTTCCCCTTGAGTATTTTTTTGATTTTACGCAGTCCCTTGTTTTTCTCCTGATTTGTTTTATCGACCTCGAAGAACTCGAAAAGTCTTGTGCGAAGCGATGCCTCGTCAAAGCCTCTTTCTATGTTGCCTTTATAACAAATTGAAATAACACCCGTCTCTTCGGATGTGATAATCGCTACAGCGTCGCTCTGTTCGGTGACGCCTATCGCGGCACGGTGACGCATACCGAGATCGCTTGGAATATCCGGATTGTCGGTAAGCGGGAGAACACAGCCGGCTGCATATAGTTTGGCATCGCGAACTATAGCCGCTCCGTCGTGAAGAGGAGAATTCGGGAAGAAAATATTGCCGAGAAGCTCGTGCGTTATCCTGGCATCGGTTATCTTGCCGGTTTCGATGATATCGCCCAGCAGCATTTTGTCTTCCATTATGATTATTGAGCCTGTTTTTGAATTGCTCATTCTCTGGCAGGCTTTGGCAATTTCGATTATCGCTTTTCTCGCTTCGCCGGTTTTTTCCTCATCCTCAGCAAGGAACAGGTCGAGGAAACGCCATCTTCTGCCCATATGCTCAATGGCATGCCTTATTTCGGGCTGGAACAGAACGATGAGCAGGATAAGAACATCGGCAAAAAGACGGTTGAAAATAAAGGAGGTCGCCCTCATACCGATAATATTCGCGATAAAATAAACCACACCGACGGCGACAAGACCTTTCGCCAGCTGGAAAGCTCTTGTTTCGCGGATGAGTTTTATGCCCTGATAAAGAATAAACGCAACGAACAGAATGTCGAGAACATCATACCAGTGGAACGATGATATTACAGACAGAGTCTGTTGCGCGGCAGTTACAATATTTTCAATTAAGTTCATGGAACTTACTTCCTTTTTACAGACTGAATTTATTTTAGCACAGGTTTTAATAAGGTGCAAACGATAATGCGATAATTAACAAAAAATTCAAATGATTTACTCAACGAGGCAGACGGCGTGAGCGCTTATGCCCTCGCCTGTGCCCGTGAAACCGAGTCCTTCTTCCGTTGTCGCCTTGACACTGACGGCGGAAACTTCGAGGTTGCAGGCATCCGCTATATTTGCCCGCATTTGCTCAATATAAGGGCGCAGTTTCGGTGCCTGACAAATGATTGTTGAGTCAATATTAACCGCTCTGAAACCGTTTTGTTTTAAATAATCAACGGTTTCGCGAAGCAGGACGAGGCTGTTCGCGTCTTTGAATTCGGGAGATGTGTCGGGAAAGAGAACGCCTATATCTCCCAGAGCGGCAGCCCCGAGCAGAGCGTCGCAGACCGCGTGCAGAAGAACATCCGCGTCTGAATGTCCGAGAAGCCCTTTTTCATATTCTATTTTTACGCCGCCGAGGATGAGTTTCCGACCTTCGACAAGGCGATGGACATCATAGCCGTGACCTATCCGCATTGATTATCACCTTTTTTCTCTGTAGATTTAACCGCTTCGGAAAGTCCCTGCGGTGTCGTGATGCAGTTGAGGATTTTAACGAGCTGATTTGCCGGCATTCGTGAAGGCAGACCGTAGTATTCAAGGATTTCCGCCCGTTTTACGGCGCTGTCTTTTTTGCCGGAAAGCCCGAGTTCATACAAGTCTGTTTTGGTGATTTCTTCGTGTTTCTGTTCCGATTTTTCGCACAGAACTCCCGCTTTTTCGAGAGCGTTCATAATGACCTCTTCGGTCATACCCTCGACGCCGAGAGTTCCCTCTTTTGACGGCTGGTTTTTGCGTTTTTCTTTGCCTTTAATGTCGGGAATATAGGCGTTTATGACATATTTTTTATCGACCGCTCCGCCTATGAACGAACGGATTAGAAAGCCCGCCGAGTCACTGTCCGTAAGCACGACAAGCCCTTTCGTTTCGGCTAATTTGCGGAGCATTTTCTGACGCTCCTTATCTTTGAAAATGCCGAAACCGTCGGTGGTTATTATGGGCGCGTCAATGAAACGCGAAAGTTTGATTTTATCGTATTTGCCTTCAACGATAATTACTCTGTCAATTTTTATCATCTGCGACCGTCACTTTCAGCTGCGGCAAGTTTTGTAAGAGTCTGTTCAAGCACAAGCGCCTTGTCCGTTTCATAACTTTTCAGTAAATCATCGGCTTTTGCGAGAATCTCAATGCACTCGTAAATCGCGGGCAGAGAAAGTCCTTTGCCGTCTCGGGAGGCGTTGGCGAGCCTGAACTCTTTCCGCTTGTAGTCATAGTATTTTGAGGGTTCCGTCGCGCCAAAGCCCGATACAACAGCCGCCCTCGCGCGGTAAATATCCATATATGAAGTTATGAACGCCCCGAGGAGCATTACGGGCTCTTCTTTCTGGGAGATAAGTGTTTCTAGTTTTGACATTGCGATTTCAAATTTACCCGAGTGCAGGGAGCGCATTACATCAAACGCTTTCGCTTCGAGTGTTTTTGAGCAGACTGCGTCAACATCGGCTCTTGTGACGGTTCTGCCGAGCGCGTAGGCACAGAGTTTTTCCATCTCGTTATGTATGGTATTGAGGTCATTTCCGACACATTCAAGAAGATATCTCGCCACTCCGTTTTCGAAGGGAACTCCCCTCTTTTTAGCGGCGTTTTCAACTGTTTTGATTATGTCGCCGGATTCCTTTTTTTCAAGTTTCGCAAGCGTTCCGTATTCGTCGAACAACGCTCTTACACTGTCCCAATTTTTGGACGACGGATTAATTGAACGCATATAAAATATGAGCGCGCAGGTGTCGGGAATGTTAGCTACCATATCTTTGAGCAGTGAGAGTCCGCTTTCATCAAGCGTGTCAAGAGGCATATCTTCGACAAGGACGCAGGTGGTGTCGCTCATCATCGGCATCGCTTCGACAGAATCGTAAACGTCGCCGAGAGACGCTTCTTTGCCGTCGAATTTATGATAATTGAACTCGGCAAAATCATCGTCCACGACAGCCGAGACAATTTTTTCCACATATATCTTTTTCAGATAATCTTCATCGCCGTAAATTAGATACGCGCCGAGCGGTGAAGTTTTGATTTTTTCTTTGAGCGTCTGCTCGCCGGTTGCTGCCATATAATCACCTTTTGATTATTGTCTGTAAAACTTATATTTTGATTCGGGAGAGACGGCAATGGTTATGCTTCCGTTGTTTGCGGTCGCAGCGCAGAATGTGCCGCCGCTTTTGATGCCGTTCTGCAATTCTGCATTTCCCGGATCGCCCGATATTATTATGCCTTTATATGAAGCCGTATCGGCTTTTTCCGCCGTTTCTTTTTTGCAGATGAGAAAATCGCCCTGCGGGGTTTCACCTTTCCGATCAAACACGATAACGGTCTTTTTGCCGCCTGTCTCAACGAGAGCGTAACAGTCGTTTTCGTTGTTGACACAGGTTATCCTGCAACCGTCGCAGAGCTGCATAACGAATCTTTCGCCGAACTCTGCAATTTCGGAATCCCGCGCGAGAAACGCAGAGTAGTCGGGCATGCTGCCGCACGCGAAAACATCGGTTTTTACACAGGAGAGCACCTCGTTTACCGCCCCTGATTCACGATAATAATCTCGCGGAACGACAAGCAGATTAAGGCGGTCTATGTGCCTGTTTTCCAGTTCATTGCAGGTGTTGCGCGCGGTTGAGTAATAATCGGCGCCCGCGCCTATGAGCGCGGAATAATCGCCTTTTGTAACAAGAACGCTGAGAGCGCTTTTATTGTCGATGACGGTTATCTCGGAAAGGTCGGAGTAAAAGACATCCGAAATAACGAGCATTGAGACAAAGGTCGAGGCAATAACAAGAGAAGTAATAACTCTGACCTTTTTGCCTTTCGATGCAAAAAACAGCGCTACCGCGGCGATAAGCATCGCTCCGCCGAGCCAGATAAACGCGAGATTTTGCCGCGGATAAAATGTTATAAAACGGAACCGTGACAGGAAATCCACGACAGAAATGATATATTTTGAGCATACCGAGCATAAAAGCCCTGCGGGATATTTCAGGATTGAAAGCGGACCGAAAAACGGTAAAACCGCTGTGAGCCCCGCCGAAATCATACAAGTAGAAACAACGGGAACGGCAAGCAGGTTGCCGATAAATGACATAAGATTGATTTCGCCGAAGGTGATAATCATAACGGGGAGCGTCATCACCGATGCGCAAAGGCAGGTGGCGAAAATCAACAGGAAATATCTGATTATTCCCGCGAAAATACCGGGAAGTTTTTTGAATTCTTCTTTTATTCTTTCATTGAATTTCGGCATAAACAGAAGAATGCCGAGCGTTGCGAGAAATGACAGTTGAAAGCCTGTGTCCGCGGCCGCAAACGGATTTTTGCAAAGTATGACAAGCGCCGCTATTCCGAGTGAGTTTATGCTGTCGCCGCGCCTGGAAACAGTTGAGCCGAGCAGGACGACAAGAAGCATTATGCCCGCACGCAAAACGGAGAAAGTGAAGCCCGTGACTGCCATATAAAGCAGAACGAAAACAGCTGCGATAATCCCCCTCGGCCGCCTTCCGAGCCCTGTTTTGCCGAGCAGTTTGAGAATAAAGAGAGCCCATATGGAAAGGTGCAATCCTGAAACGCAGATTATGTGTGAAATGCCCGCCGCCCTGAACTCTGAATACAACGAATTTGAAAACTCGCTTGTTCTGCCGAAAAGAAGCGCGCAAGCGACAGTGCCGTTTTCACCCGAAATGACTTCTCTGAGATTTGTTTTCAACCTTTCGCGGAACAAGTATATTCTATATGAAAGAGGGACTCCGTTTCCGGCTGATTTAATTACAGTCAGGTCATCAAAACCGTTTTCGGGATACGCTCCTATTACGGCTTCGGAACTGTTGATTTTAAGAAGCGGCGAATTTATGTTTTTCTTGTAAAAATGGAATGTTCCGGAAATTATATCCGCGGGGACGGTGTCGGTTTTTTCATTTAAAACAAGCGTTACATTATAATCGCATTTTTCACCGTCAAGCGTTTCGATTTCGGCTTCGTAATACCATTTTTCATAGCGGTTTGCGCCCGAATCTTTAAGCGACGCAGTGATATTGTATGTGCCGCCGTCAAGGTTTAAAGAGGACTCATACCACGAGTAATAATTCACAATAAACAGCAGGCAGGCGACAAGCGCCGCCAGCGCCGCCGCGGGGAAAACACGCTGACTGCGGATTTGTTTCAGTAACAGTGAAAGGATAAATAATACAAATAACAAGGGGGCTAAAACTGCACAAAACCGGATGCCGGTGCAGCACAGCACCAGCAGGGTAACAAACACAGTGAAGCCTGTAACGGCAAACGGTCTCGGCATAATTACTGCTTTATTCTGTTATTTGAAAAGAAGGGGCAGTTTTTCAAGGAAGATGATGTCGTCTCTGTTCGCGGCATCGCCCTCGGCGAAAACGGCGCACTTCGCGACAATATCAGCGCCGAACTTCGAAACAAGAGCCTCAACCGCTCTTAATGATTCGCCCGTGCTGATTACATCATCGATTATGACGATTCTTTTACCTCTGAGCCGTTCGCCTTCTTCGCTGTCCATAATAAGCGTCTGGACGGCGTCTGTGGTTATGGAGCGCACCTCGACGGATACGGGGTCTCTCATATAGAGTTTTGCTCTTTTACGGGCAACGAAATACTTTTTGCCAGACTGCCTTGACATTTCGTAAGCGAGCGGAATGCTTTTCGCCTCCGGAGTGACGATGTAATCGAAATCGGGGCATCTTTTAAGCAGTTCCTCGGAAGCGCGGATTGTGAGTTCGACATCACCGAACATAATGAAGCCGGCGATATCTATCTTATCGTTAAGGGGGCAGCGGATTAAATCTCTTTCAAGCCCCGCTACGGTGGTTCTGTAATATTCGGGCATAACTACTCTCCTTTGCTATATTATTCTTCTCTGCCGAGCTTTCTGCCGCCGAGAAGGTGGAAATGGATGTGTTTTACGGTCTGACCGGCGTTTTCACCGGTGTTTGTGACTACGCGGAAACCGTCCGTTACGCCGAGTTCTACAGCGAGTTTTGCGGCGACCTCAAAAACATGAGCGATTACGGCGCTGTTCGTTTCATCAACGCCCAGAACGGATTCGATATGAACCTTAGGAACTATGAGAACGTGAACGGGAGCCTGAGGCTCAAGGTCATAAAAAGCTACTACCTTTTCATCCTCATAAACTTTGTTTGAGGGAATATCACCAGAAATAATTTTACAGAATACACAGTCCATATTAATTCTCCTTTATTTAATCATACCGGCAACAATCTGTGTTACCGCTTCCATAGCCGATGAAATGTTTGAAATATCTTTTGTGCCTGCCATTGCGCTGTCGGGTTTGCCGCCGCCCGAGCCGCCCGCGAGTTTTGCAACCTCACGCACGATATTGCCGGCGTGAGCGCCTTTTTTAACTGCTTCGGCACCGCAGGCGCAGGCGAAGTTGGCGCCCGTTTTTTCGGCGTTTATGCAGGAAATAACCGCAACGCACAGGGGATCTTCTTTGAATTTGTCGCACATTGAGCGAAGTTCGTCGGGACGGACTCCGTCAACGGGCGCTGTTATGAGTTTAACTCCGTTGACATCAACGGCGTTACTGCCGAGGTCGCCTGTTTTGAGCGATGACAGTTCGGCGCGAAGGTCGGCTATTTCTTTATCTTTTGCCTTTGATTCCGCCATAACCGCTTCCGCTCTGTTTTCAAGATCGGAGAGGTTTGCGGTTTTAAGTGAGACGGCAACATTTCTTATTGTCGCGAGGTTTTTCTCGATATAGCCGAGCACACCGAAGCCCGTCACGCCCTGGATTCTGCGGACGCCCGCGGCAACGGAAGACTCGGAAACTATTTTGAACAAGCCGAGATTTCCCGTTGATGAAACATGAGTGCCGCCGCAGAGTTCCGTTGAGAACTCCCCTGCTTTTACGACTCTGACGACATCGCCGTATTTTTCACCGAACAGTGCCATCGCGCCCGCCTTTTTGGCTTCTTCGATGGGCATTTCTTTAACTGTTACATCGAGAGCTGAAAGAATGATTTCGTTGACACGGTTTTCAACCTTTTTGATTTCTTCGGTTGTAAGCGCCGAGAAATGAGTGAAATCGAAGCGGACTTCGTCTTCATTTACAAGCTGCCCCGCCTGTTCGACATGGGTGCCGAGGATTTCACGAAGCGCCGCCTGAAGAAGATGAGCGGCTGTATGATTGCGTGCTATGGCACTGCGCCTTTCCGCGTTGACTGAGGCAACCGCTTTTTCGCCGACATTGATGCTTTCGCCGTCTTTAATTCTGCCCGCGTGAAGAATTACGCCGCCCGGAGTTTTGAGCGTATCGGTAACTTCAAACACGGCGTTTGCGGTTCTGATAACACCGGTGTCGCCTACCTGGCCGCCGCTCTCGCCGTAGAAGGGTGTTGAATCAAGAATAATGACCGCGTCGTTGTCAGCAGAAGCAAATTCGGTTCTTTCACCGTCAACGAGGACGGCTTTGATTTCAGCGTCACATTCAAGCGCCTCATAGCCTTTGAAATCGGTTGCCGCTATGTCTGACACGGGGGCTGATTTGCCTTTCCAGGCCTCTGCGCCCGCATCTTTTCTCGCCGCGCGGGTTGCCGCTCTGCTCTCCGCCGAAATGCGGTTGAATTCTTCTTCATCGACGGTCATTGAGCGTTCGGCTAAAATTTCTTTTGTAAGATCTATGGGGAAACCGAAGGTATCCTGAAGCCTGAAAGCGTCCGCGCCGCTTAAAACGCCGCTCGTGTTGTTCGCTATAACACTTTCAAGCTGGATAAGACCTGTATCTATTGTTTTGTTGAAGCTTTCCTCTTCTGACTTTATAACCTTAACAATGAGGTCGTGTTTTTCAACAAGGTTGGGATAGGCGTCAGCGTTCTCTTTTATAACTGTTTCGCAGACTTTATAAAGGAAGGTGCCGTCAATGCCGAGCAGCCTGCCGTGGCGCGCCGCTCTTCTTAAAAGACGGCGCAGGACATAGCCTCTGCCTTCGTTTGAGGGCATAACGCCGTCGCCTATCATAAATGTTGTGCTTCTGATATGGTCGGTGATAACACGGAGAGAAATGTCGCTCTTCGGATCTTTATGATATTCGACACCGGCTATGTCGATAATATGCTTCATAATGTTGGCGACGGTGTCAACCTCGAAGAGATTGTCAACGCCCTGCATAACGCAGGCAAGTCTTTCGAGACCCATACCTGTGTCGATGTTGCAGTTTTTAAGTTTGGTGTAGTTGCCGTTGCCGTCGTTTTCAAACTGTGTGAAAACGAGGTTCCAGACTTCCACATAGCGGTCACATTCGCAGCCTACTTTGCAGTCGGGCTTACCGCAGCCGAATTTTTCGCCGCGGTCGAAATAGATTTCGGAACAGGGACCGCAGGGACCCGCGCCGTGTTCCCAGAAATTGTCTTCCTTGCCGAAGCGGACCATATGGTCGGGCGCGACGCCGATTTCTTTGGTCCAGATATCATAAGCCTCGTCATCGTCAAGATAGACGCTGATGTAAAGTTTTTCGGGGGGCATTTCAAGAACCTTTGTGAAGAACTCCCACGCCCACGGAATAGCCTCGCGCTTGAAATAATCGCCGAACGAGAAGTTGCCGAGCATTTCGAAATATGTGCCGTGACGGGCGGTAATTCCGACTCTTTCTATATCGGGTGTTCTTATACATTTCTGGCAGGTGGTAACTCTCTTTCTCGGAGGAGTGAGTTCACCTGTGAAATATTTTTTGAGAGGCGCCATTCCTGCGTTTATGAGCAGAAGGCTTTTGTCGCCCTGCGGAATAAGCGAAAAGCTGGGCAGTCTCAGATGCCCTTTCGATTCAAAAAATTCGAGATATTTTTCTCTTAATTCATTTAGTCCTGTCCATTGCATTTCAATCAGACTCCTTTTTGTTTTCTGAATAATATAAAAAGGTGCACTTACACATATGTTTGGGACGGATTGCTCCGCGGTACCACCCAAATTGCGCAAATGCACCACTCTTTTCCGTTAACGCCTGATACGCCGTATTCATCACACGGGAACTCGGAGACGGCTGATATTACCGGAGGTCTGCGGGCATTTCAGCTGCCGCCCGCTCTCTGTAAAACACGGTAATAAATCTTCTCTTCACAGTTCGGTTATATTGAATTTGTTTTGTCAGAATCAATAAACTACATCGAGATATGCGGCGCTGATCCAGCCGTAGCCGCCGTTATATTCAATGCAGATCCAGGTTCTGCCGTTGTCGGCTTTGCCCTTGGCAACACCCTTGACGGTTTCGCCCGCGTTGATTGTTCCCATAAGGGTATCGTCGCCTGTTGCCGCGATTTCGGTTCTGACATTGATATCATTGAGCGCCTGATACTCTGTGTCTATTGCGTCATAATCGCGCAGGATGACATCGAGGTCCGTTGAAACGGGTTTGACCGCCGCTGTGTTCGCGTCGTATGTATCAACCGCGTTGCCGACGAGGATAACGCCCCATTTATTATTCTTCTGAGCTATGTAAACGCCGTTGTCGCCCTGGAGAATCTTTGTGTAATCGAAGTTTACGATGGTTTTGCCGTTAAGGTCGATAACGCCCATCTTGCCGCCCTTCTTGACGGCTACCATTCCGTTTTCTACCGCAAGGCAGTAGTCAACTTTCTGGTATTCGCTGTTTTCAAGGCCGTCATTGACTGTTTCATAGAGACAGTCAATTACGAGTTTGCCGCTCTCCTGTGAGATGTAGCCCCATTTGCCTGATTCCGCATCTCTTACGGCGGCGTAGCCGTTGTGGAAACGGTCCTGCTCGCTGTATTTCTTGGAGTCGAGAGTGTCGCCTTCAATCTGATGGCTTGTGTGCGGGACGGAGCTTATTTCGAATGTTGACATATTTACTTCATACTGCTCGCCGCCCGCTTCTATCTGGACAACATAGTGATAACTGTTGCGTTCTTTGTAATCTCTGCCGTAGGAGCAGCGTTCAAATGAATAATACTGGGGAGCGATAACGACCTCGCCCTTATAATTCATAAGACCCCACTTGCCTGTTTCGGCATCCTGGATTTTGCAGCAGGTTTCGTTGAAATACTCAATGGCGGAATACTTTGTGAATTCCTGAACCTCACGCCATTCCTGTTTGACGGTTTCAGCCGCTATTGTTGATTCCGCGGGTGTTTCGGGCTGGTCGCCGCCTGACTTTTTGCCGTGTTTCGCGATACCGATAACAGCGGCTATGACAAGCGCGAGAAGAATTGCGGCTATTGCGATAAAGAGTTTTGTCTTGTTTTTCTCCTGACTGCCAGATCTTCTGTCATCAATGGGAAGTTCCGCCTGCGCGGGTTCATCCTCTTCGGGAGAATCGTTCTGATTGCTTATATAAATGCCTTCACCGATGGGATCGTCTTCGTCTTCTTCGGTTTTGAGAACCGTGTTGCCGCCTGTGATTTCATTTATGGACTGATTTATTTCTTTAAGAAGGTCGGCACCGGTGACTGCCGCGGTGGGTTTTACGCCGTCTTCGATAATCTGTGTTTCGGGCTCGTCGGGTTCGGCTGAATCTTCATCCGCTTCCTGTTCATCGACTTTCATTGTTTCGGTCTGCTCGTCTTCATCAGCCGCGGGGGCGGTGTTGTCGGAAGGCTGCTGATCGGGATAAACCGTAACCTCGTCAAGAGGATTCTCGTTCGAGTGGTAACGGTCGATTGCGTAAATGAAAGTCTGTCTTACAAGGTCATTGTCGATTTTCACATCGGCGCAGGAGCGCTGGAAAATCTTTGTAAGAACGGGAAGAGTGTCTTCCGAAAGAGTGACATCGCCGAGATTGAGGGGTTCGACGATACCGTCTCTTGCCTTTGAAAGCAGGTAATCAACCGTGCTGGGTGATACATTGAGGAATTTTGCGATAAAATCAACGGGCATACCCACGCAGTAGTAGAGCACTGCAACGGTGCGCTGTTCCGCGGGAAGATAAGCGACATAATCCTCAACTCTGCGGCAGAGAGAATCGTCATCAAGCACCGACGCGGGCAGGAACTCCGAAGCGGTTGATTCGGCATCGCCGTCAACATCGCCGAAGGAGAAGTTCTGCGTTGATTTGTAAACGGCGGCTATCTTCTGTTTGAGCCAGGATTCGAAAGCCTCCGGTCTTTTGAGTTTGCCTATGCTGCAAAACGCGGCGGCGTAACCTTTTTTGAGAATTTCTTCCGCCTGCTCGCTGTCTGCTGTGAGTTTAAGGCAAAGATAGTATGAGTTTTTGAGAGTGCGGGAATAAAGTTTTGCGAATGCATCTTCCTTACCCTGCTGGGCGTCCAATACATACGAAACAAGGTTTTCATTCAACATTTAAGTTCCACTTCCTGTCTTTAAATTTTATTCCTGTCATATTTCTCCATATTAAAAATTATTATTGTTATAATACCCTATATATCAGAAAATGTCAAGTAAAGGGTGATGCCTTGCCACAATATTTTGTATTTTTTATATTGAAATGCTGACAAGCGCTTGATTCGGCACAACATAATGTGTTATTATAAATCCGCAAAAGAGGTGTTACGATGAAAGAGTATTTATATGATATGCACGTGCATACGGAGGAGTCGAGTTCCTGCGCTCATGTGCCCGCGAAAGAGGTTGTTGAAAGGTATAAAAATCTCGGTTACGACGGCATTGTCATAACCGACCATATGTCTCAATACAAGATGAAAAGAGCGAAATGCGAAACAATAGAGGAGAAGGCGGAATACTTTCTGCGAGGTTACCGCGAGGCTAAAAAATACGGGGATGAAAATTTCAATGTCATTCTCGGCATGGAGTTGAGTTTTCTCGACTACGACGGCGATTTTCTTGTTTTCGGTATTGATGAAGACTTTATGCTGAAATATCATTTTGATCAGTTTCACAGCCTTGAGGATTTCAGGAATATTGCCGACGAAAACAATCTTTTTGTTTTTCAGGCTCATCCTTTCAGGTTCAATATAGCAATTCAGAACCCGTCGCTGCTTGACGGAATGGAGGTTTACAACGGTCATCCCGGTCATAATTCCAACAACGATATTGCCGAAATCTGGGCATCGAAATATAATCTGCGGAAGAGTTCCGGCTCTGATTTTCACGGTGACAAGGGCGATATGGCGCCCGGCGGAATATATTTCGGCAGACGGATTACGGACGCGAAAGAGCTGAAAGCGGCGCTTGAAGCGGGAAA
>CADAER010000041.1 GCA_902787025.1 Oscillospiraceae bacterium
ATTGTGCAATATTCCCCACTGCTGCCTCCCGTAGGAGTCTGGGCCGTGTCTCAGTCCCAATGTGGCCGTTCAACCTCTCAGTCCGGCTACCGATCGTCGGCTTGGTGGGCCGTTACCTCACCAACTACCTAATCGGACGCGAGCCCATCTCTCAGCGGATTGCTCCTTTGATAGTCCTCACATGCGAGAAAACTATGTCATGCGGTATTAGCGTCTGTTTCCAAACGTTATCCCCCTCTGAAAGGCAGGTTGCTCACGCGTTACTCACCCGTCCGCCACTAAGCTTAGAATTCACTTGACCGAAGTCTTGTTCATAAAAAGCTCCGTTCGACTTGCATGTGTTAAGCACGCCGCCAGCGTTCATCCTGAGCCAGGATCAAACTCTCTAAAAATTGTATATCAACACCCTTTCGGGTGTTAACATCATTTTCAGAGCTTTTATCTGCTCTTTTTCTTCCCTTATCGGGAATTACTGTTTTAAGAGTATTACTCTCTTGAAATCTTCAAGGGTTTTTCTTAAATCGTTGTTTAATTTTCAAGGTGCTATTCCACACCCGTCTTCACGGGCGCTCGATTAATATATCATAATAAAAATGCGTTGTCAACAACAAATTTTAAAAATTTCAGAATTTTTTAATAATTATTTTTCGCAGCGTTTGACATTAAGTTTTGCAGGTGGTATATATATATTAATGTATAGAACAACATATTGCGAGGTGAGTGAAACGGATACAATACATATTGATAAAACAGCCTTTGTTGACACAAAAGGACGCGAAAGAATCTTCCGCGGTATGAGTTTTGTCTCCGAAGGCGATATCAGGACCTTTCCCCGCGAATACAATCCCGAAATAAGCGACGATATGTTGCGCGAATACAGTGAAAAAGGTTTCAATCTAATCCGCCTTGCAGTTGTATGGGATGCTGTCGAGCATGAAATGGGCAGATACGATGACGAATATATAAGCAGTATTGCGGACATAATCAGACGATGCGCGAAATTTAACATATATGTTTATATTGTTCTTTATCAGAGGCATTACGCGAGTTTTATAAACGGCGGTGTCGGCGCTCCGCTGTGGGCGACCGATACTGGAAACCGGACATATATGCGTGTCAAATATGAGGCGTCACAGCTGCAATATTTTTTCAATCCCGCTGTCGGAAACGCTTTTGACAATTTCTGGGACAACAAAAAGATTGCCGCAAAGGGTCTGCAGGACAGATATGCCGAAATGCTCAACCATATACTGCCCTTCTTCACAAACAAACGGGCGTTTCTGGGCATTGACTTTATGAACGAGCCCTTCCCCGGAAGCAGTTGTCTGCGTATTTTCAGAAGCGCTGTCTCAACGGGACTTAAATATCTTGTAGATGATGAAAAGATCGACACACCGACTGTTGTTAAAAACTACTTCAAAGGCAAGAACAGATATGAAATTTTCAAGCTTGTCGAAAGCGAAGAGACTTTCAATAAAATAGTCAACAGCGCGGGAAAAATCACGGAAGAATTTGACAGAACAAAATACGCGCCATTTTTTCTTAAAATGGCGGAGGATACGGCGGAGAATGTCGGCAATTCTTTTATTTTCGAGGAAAACAATTACTGTTCGAACATCGGTATGCCCGGCGACCTTCCCGAAACCGAATATAAAAATGTAGTTTTCGCTCCGAACGGATTTGATCTGACTTCGGGAACAACCGCGGATGAATCCACCGCGAACAATATGCGGACGGATATTATCTGGAAACGGCATAAAGAAACGCAGGACAGGCTGGGCTGCCCTGTTATTGTCGGCGCATGGGGTAAACATTCGGGCGCCGACAGAGGACTTGCGCACATTTCACATGAGCTTGATGTTTTTGACTCGAACAAGTGGAGCAGTGCGTTTTTTAAATATACACCGGCGATTTTCAAAGCTCCGATAGCCGATGTGCTTGTGCGACCCTACCCTGTCGCGACGGCGGGAACTCTTGATTATTTCAAATACGACGCGCATTGCAAAATATTTGAGATGCAATACTCGCAGAAGAGAAGCAGTGAAATCGAAACCGTTATATTTCTTCCATGCGAACCAAAAGATGTTGAAACGGATGTTCCGTATATTATTGAAGGTAATTATTTTAAGACGGTCACATCGACGGGAGTTCATAAGATTAAGATAAAGTTTTAAATGAAAAATAAAAAGCAGAGGTTTTGAAGCCTCTGCTTTTTTTATAATTTTGTTTTATCCGTTGAGGACGGAGTCGAATTTTGCTTTGATGGCATCGCGTTTCGCCTGCGCGGCTTCAAAGCTTTCGCCTCTTATGGAGTAATAGATTTTAAGCTTGGGTTCTGTGCCGGAGGGTCTTATAGCAATCCACGAGCCGTCGTTGAAGAAATATTTGAGAACATTCTCTTTTGGAAGACCGTCAATACCGGGAGCGTAGTCTTTTTCTTCTTTGACATCGTCAAGAAGGGTTTTGCCGGACGCGCGGAATATTTCCATAAGTTCCTTGATTCTTTCTGCGCCGTCTTTGCCTTTGAGAACGATGTTGTCAAGGCAATCGAGATAATAACCGTATTTTGCGTAGATGCCTTCAAGAACCTCGATTAAATCTTTGCCCTGATTCTTGTAGTATGCCGCCATCTGGGCGATAAGATAAGAAGCGACAACGGCGTCTTTGTCTCTGGCGTGAGTGCCGGCGAGATAGCCGTAGCTTTCTTCATAACCGAAAACATATTCTTTGTTGCCGTTCTGCTCATAGAGGCAGATCTGCTCGCCGATGTATTTGAAGCCTGTAAGTGTTTCAACAACATTGAGACCGTAGCTCTTGGCGATGTTCGCGCCGAGTTCGCTTGTTACTATTGTTTTGACTACCGTGGACTTCCCGTTGAGGGAGTCTTTTTTCATTTTAAGAACGAAATCAACAAGAAGAGCGCCTGTCTGGTTGCCCGTCATAAGCGTAAATTTGCCGTCGTGTTTTACGCCGATTCCGACACGGTCGCAGTCGGGGTCCGTGCCTATGACAAGGTCTGCACCTTCACACTCAGCTTGTTCGAGAGCGAGAGTGAGGGCGTCCTTTTCCTCAGGATTGGGAGAGCGGACAGTGGAGAAATTGCCGTCGGGAAGCTCCTGCGCTTTGACTACGGAGACATTGAAATCTTTGAGAATCGTGCGGACGGGGATATTGCCCGTGCCGTGGAGAGGAGTATAGACGATTTTAAGGTCTGATTTTTCGGTATAGAAAGTCTGTTTTTTTACTTCAGCCAGGAAGGCGTCGAGAGTCTCCTGCCCTATCATAACGATAAGTCCTTTTGAAACCGCCTCGTCAAAATCCATGCAGGGAACTGCCTTTAAATCCTCGACAGCATTGACATAGCTTATAACTTTATTCGCGAGGTCTGGAACAAGCTGGCAGCCTTTGTTGTCGTATGCTTTATAGCCGTTGTATTCTTTGGGATTGTGGCTCGCTGTAACGACAACGCCCGCGTCGCACTTGTGATATCTCACGGAGAAAGACAGAACGGGAGTAGGCTCAAGTGTTTCGAAAAGATAAACTTTGATTCCGTTCGCGGCAAGCACGCCCGCTGTTCTGAACGCGAATTCGCGGGAATTGTTGCGGGAGTCATATGCCACGCTCGCGGATATTTCGCCTGTGCAGGTGGCTTTGAGATAATCGGCGAGACCCTGCGTCGCTTTACCTATTGTGTAGCGGTTCATACGGTTGGCGCCCGCGCCCATGATGCCGCGCAGACCGCCGGTTCCAAATTCGAGATCTTTGTAAAAACGGTCTTCGATTTCTTTTTCATCCGTTATGGCGGAGAGTTCAGCCGCTGTTTCATCGTCAAAGGTTTTCCAGAGTTCAAGTTTTTCTTTGATTGTCATATTATGCCTCCAGTTATATTTTTTCCGCTATGGTGATAATTTCAAACGGTCTGAAGTCAATCCGGTCGGTTTCGCCGTCCGTTATGTCTTCAAGCATATTCATTATACAATATTTTTTCTTTAAATCAAGTGTTCCGCGCGAACCGTTCTGTTCGGAAAGTCTGTAAACAATATATTCCCCGTTTTCAGAAAGTTTTGCCGCCTGCAGATGAAGCGGGGCAAAACTGCGGTCAAAAGAGAGATCGGCTTTTATAAGCGGTGCATTATATTCAAACGCGGCTTCATTTACACCTGCATCAATAAATGTGCCTGCGTGAGGATAAATCATATAGCTGAAATCGTGTGTACCGATGTCCGAAGTTGGGTCGGGTCTGATGGTGGCGCGCAGCAGCGACAGCGACATTGTGCTGTTTTCGGCACCTATGCCGTATTTGCCCTCGTTTATAATGGCAATTCCGCCGCCCGTTTCGCTCATATCGCTCCATTTGTGCTGGCAAACCTCAAATTTTGCCTGCTGCCATGTGGTATTGCGGTGTGTTTCGCGTCTGATAAATCCGGCAGACGTGTCGCTTACAAGTTCACGTGTTAAAAGATTGCAGTTGAAATATACTTTTGCAAGCTTGTGTTTTTCGTTCCAGTTCACAATATTTTCAACATCTATTGCCCTTGAACGGCGGAAAACAGTGATAATTCTTTTCCATTCGCTCGTTTCTGTAGAAAGCGTTGTTTCAAACCGGGCGCTTTCGCTGTCGGCGCCGCAAAATCTCAAATAAGATTTTACTGTAAAGGTCAGTTCCTTGTCAGCATAGTCCGGCAGGATGTCCCAGGCATCATAATTGCCGGGTCTGTCATCAAACATACAAAGCTTGTTGAATTCACCGTCAACCCACTGTCTTGAAAGCTCTCTGTCATAAAGTGAAGCAATGCTGCCGTCGGAAGCGAATTCAATGCTGTAGAACGGTGTTCTGACGGAGAGTGAGTCCATTGTAAGCCATGAGGAATCATCTGACGGTGCGGCAATATCCGCACAAGTGAGAGCATCAATTCCGGGAACTGTCCAGAATCCTTTTTTACCGTTTCTTATGATTTTACCCTCATCATTTTCAACAAAGGTTATGCATTGCCTTCTGAATGAAAGTGAATTGAAATACTTTTTTCCTGTTCCGATTATTCTGTCGAGCCCGCGTTCTATTTTTTCATAATCCGCAACGGCATCTCTGTAAACAGGCGTTATATGGCTGCCGGGCAGAATATCGTGAAACTGATTAACCATGAATTTTTTATATAAATCTCGGATTTCAGCCGCAGGGTATTTTTCGCCTTGCAAGGTTCTTATTGAAGAAATAAGTTCGGCATCGCGGAATTTATACTCAAGTTTACGGTTATAATTCTTGAGTACCGATTTTGTGGTGTAGGTTCCGCGGTGCATTTCAAGATAAAGCTCGCCGTCCCAGACCGCAAGATCCTGGTTGTCTTTAAGATTCTTTTCAAGAAACTCTTTTGCTGACATATGGCTTGTTTCGGGCATAACGGAAACTTTCCCGAAACGGTGCATAAGCTCCACCATTTCTTCGGTGGCGCCGCTGCCCCCGTCACCGTAGCCGAACAAACTCAGAGTCTGACCACCACTGTTTTTATCCTGATAAGCTTCCCAGTTCTCCTGAATCTGCGAGGGCATATTCCAGGTTATAAAGTGCGTGGGCGGAACACAGGCGTAAACATCCGTTGAATCTATGCCGCGCCAGATAAAATTGTTGTGCGGAAAACGATTTGTGTCGTTCCACGTTGACATTTTGTTTGAAACAAAATAATCTACACCGCTTTTTCTGAGAATCTGAGGTAAAATCCAGCTGTTGCCGAAAACATCCGGAAGCCAGCAGCTGTTGACGGTTATGCCGAATTTTTTTCTGAAATACATCTGGCCGTAAAGGCACTGTCTGATGAGACTTTCGGCGCACGGAATGTTGCAGTCGGGCTCAACATACATAGCGCCGACAGGTTCAAACCGGCCCGAAGCGATTTTTTGTTTTAACTCCTCAAAAACTTCGGGATAGTGTTTTTCAAGCATTTCATAAGTGAATGCCTGGGTGTGCGCGTAACGGAAATCCGGGTATTTATCCATAAGGCGCATCTGAATCAAAACGGTGCGGAGATTTTTCTGCACGCTGTGTATTCTGCGCCAGTAATAAGCAATGTCAAGATGAGAATGAGCCACAAGAGCAACATCGCCGCTGCCTTTATAAGTATCGTTGCCGTAAATATTCTTCTCAATATACAAAGCAGCCGACCTGACATCTTCAATGCGGAAATCATCAAAATCAATCAGGTTGAGTGCATTGTTCAGTTCTTTATTTATAAGACTGCGGTAATCTTCATTGAAAAGTTCGCAACGGGCAATGTCAAGAAGCAATTCAATATCATAAACGAGCGACTGCACGGTTTGATTGACAGTTTTTAAAAACCCGCCTTCAAATATCTGTCGGCAGCCGCGAACGGCAAGGACCTCAGGATTTCTTTCATCATCCGGCTTTGAACGGTTATATGCCTCTATTTCAAAATGAAGGGCGTTGTCTTTGATGTAAGGCGTAACAGCGACACGCTCCCTGTTGGGATCAATACCGCCTATATAAACACCGTTGCATTTTATTATCATTTCTGCCGAGGTTTTCAGGCAAAAATAAACCTCTTCGCCCTGCATCCTCCCGGGTATTTCGGCATAAGCCTCGATAAAAGCGGTGCCGTCGGGTGAAAAATACATGTCTCCCCTGCTGAGTTTTCGCGGAGAGTCGTCGTAGAATTCATATTCGCCTTCAGACACCTGCCGTGCTTCCCGCACGGTGAACGAGGTTATTTCCTCAGAGTCGGAATAAATATATCTTTTGAGCCAGCCGAAACGAAGGTCAGTATAATCTTCCGGCCGCATACTTCTGCGGATAACTTTTATGTGCGCCATAGTTCACCTCAAACATCCTGAAAGTAGGGCTTTTTGCGTATTCCGTTGAGTTTCACATTTTTGCCGAGATCTTTTTCTATCTGTTCCTCAATCCACAAAAGGCATCTGTCAAGAATGTGACACTTGGAACACTCGCCCTGCATAATGACGGTTACACAGTCGCCCTCCTGCGAGAAAAAGGTGATTTCGCCGCCGTCGCCCTGAATTCTGGGACGTATTATATTATTGATATATTCTTCCATACACATACCTCCTTTTTTTACATTTTATCTTATAATATCATAATACATTTTATATTACCATACCAAAAAGCGGAAAAATCGCGGATTTTCACTATATTTTGTGATAAATCTCTGTATTTTCAACGCTTTTCACAATATATTGTATTTTTTAAAAAATTTTTGCTGTAAAGTCATTGACATTCACTTATTAATGTTGTATTATAAATCACGCACCATATATGGTGGGCTTTGCCATCGTCAGAAACACAACATATTGTGATTTATGTTCAAGCGAGAGGAAGTGTGAGGATTTTGGTTTTCAACGGCCTGCAAAAGCTTACACTGCTTGATTTTCCCGGCAAAGTCGCCTGCACTCTTTTCACCGCGGGCTGCGATTTCAGATGCCCTTTCTGCCACAACGCGTCGCTTGTTTACAGAGATGACAAGTTAGACACCTTTACAGAGGAAGAGATTTTTAGCTTTCTCCGCAAGCGTCAGGGAGTTCTTGAGGGAGTCGCGATCACAGGCGGTGAACCGATGCTCAACAGCGGTCTGCCGGAGTTTATGAAAAAAGTCAGGGAGTTGGGCTACGCGATAAAGCTTGACACCAACGGAAGTTACCCGGACAGGCTCTCAAATGTTATTGAAAGCGGTCTTGTTGACAAGGTCGCGATGGATATAAAGAATTCAAAAGAGAAATACGGTATAACCGTCGGCATACCGGATTATGACATTAAACCCATAGAGGAAAGCGTTGACATACTGCTCAATTCGGAAATCGATTATGAATTCCGCACAACCGTTACGGCGGATTTTCACGAGATTGACGATTTTGAAAAAATAGGCGCTTGGATAAAAGGCGCGAAGGCGTATTTCCTGCAGAATTTTGTCAATTCGGGCGAGCTTATCGACAGCAGCGTAACAGGTGTTTCACCGGAAGAAATGAACGGCTTTCTTGCCGTTGTTCGTAAATATATACCGGGCGCTCAACTGCGCGGTGTGGAATAATATCAGGAGGAAGATAATTATGTATCAGGTTCTTAAAAGGGACGGAAAAGTCGCGGATTTCGACATCGCGAAAATTGTCGAAGCAATCACGAAGGCGTTTGAAGCGGAAAACAAGCAGTATAATCCCTCAACTATTGATTTCCTTGCTTTGAAGGTTACATCTAATTTCGAGTCGAAAATCAAGGACAATCTCATTGCCGTTGAAGATATTCAGGACAGCGTTGAGTATGTTCTTGTTCAGGCGGGTTTTGACGATGTTGCGAAGGCATATATTCTTTACCGCAAACAGCGTGAAAAAATCCGTAATATGAAATCAACTATCCTTGACTACAAGGATATAGTAAACAGTTATGTAAATATTACCGACTGGCGCGTTAAAGAAAACTCCACCGTTACATATTCGGTAGGTGGTCTTATTCTTTCAAACTCGGGCGCCATCACCGCCAACTACTGGCTCTCCGAAATCTATGACGAGGAGATAGCGAACGCGCACCGCAGAGCTGACATTCACATTCACGATCTTTCCATGCTCACAGGTTACTGTGCGGGCTGGTCGCTCCGTCAGCTTATTCAGGAAGGTCTCGGCGGCGTTCCCAACAAGATTACTTCCTCCCCCGCGAGCCATCTTTCAACCCTCTGCAACCAGATGGTAAACTTCCTCGGCATTATGCAGAACGAGTGGGCGGGCGCGCAGGCGTTCTCATCGTTCGACACATACCTTGCCCCCTTTGTAAAGGTTGACAACTTGTCATACAAGGAGGTCAAGCAGTGCATCCAGTCATTTGTTTACGGCGTAAACACACCGTCAAGATGGGGCACACAGGCTCCCTTCTCAAACATCACTCTCGACTGGACTGTTCCCGCCGACCTTGCAGAGCAGAACGCCATTATCGGCGGCAAAGAAGTCGATTTCAAATACAAAGACTGCAAAGCCGAAATGGATATGATAAACAAGGCGTTTATCGAGATTATGATTGAAGGCGACGCTCACGGCAGAGGCTTCCAGTATCCCATTCCCACTTATTCAATTACAAGAGATTTCGACTGGTCCGAAACAGAGAACAACAAGCTTCTCTTCGAGATGACCTCAAAATACGGCACACCTTATTTTTCAAACTACATCAATTCCGATATGGAACCCAGCGATGTAAGAAGCATGTGCTGCCGTCTCCGTCTTGACCTGAGAGAACTCCGTAAAAAGAGCGGCGGTTTCTTCGGCAGCGGCGAGAGCACCGGTTCCGTAGGCGTTGTTACAATCAATATGCCGAGAATCGCTTACCTTTCGGAAAACAAGGAAGACTTCTACAAGCGTCTCAACAAACTTATGGATGTTGCCGCGCGTTCACTCAAGGTTAAGCGCACAATCATCACAAAGCTTCTTGACGAAGGTCTTTATCCTTACACAAAGCGTTACCTCGGAACATTCGCAAACCACTTCTCAACAATCGGTCTTATCGGTATGAACGAAGTAGGTCTCAACGCGAAGTGGCTGCGCTCCGACCTTACGACACCGGAAACTCAGGAGTTCACAAAAGAGGTTCTCAACCACATGCGTGAAAGACTCTCCGACTATCAGGAGATGTATGGCGACCTCTACAATCTTGAGGCAACTCCCGCAGAATCGACAACATACCGCTTCGCGAAGCACGATGTTGAGAGATACCCCGACATTATCACGGCGGCTGAACCCGGCGGAACTCCCTACTACACCAACAGCTCACACCTCCCCGTCGGTTACACATCGGATATTTTCGACGCCCTTGACATTCAGGACGACCTTCAGACTCTCTACACATCCGGCACGGTATTCCACGCGTTCCTCGGCGAGAAACTCCCCGACTGGAAAGCGGCGGCAAACCTTGTCCGCAAGATTGCGGAAAACTATACTCTCCCCTACTATACTCTCTCACCGACATATTCTGTTTGCAAGAATCACGGTTATCTCGCCGGCGAACAGGCGGTCTGCCCGCACTGCGGAGAGGCTACCGAGGTTTACAGCCGCATAACCGGTTATTACCGTCCCGTTCAGAACTGGAACGACGGCAAGGCGCAGGAATACAAGGAGCGCAAGGTTTACGATATCGGAACATCGGTTCTTAAAAAATCGCACACAAAAGCGGTTGAGACAGCGGAAAAAGAGAACAACATTGAATCAACCGGTCAGGATGAGCTTCTGCTCTTCACGACAAAAACCTGCCCCAACTGTATGATCGCAAAGACGCAGCTTGACCGCGCGGGAATCGCTTACAGGGTAATTCTCGCGGATGAAGAGCCTGACCTCTGCGACAAATTCAACATTATGCAGGCGCCGACTCTCGTTGAAATAAGCGGAGACAGTTACACGGCGTATGCAAATGTTTCAAACATAATCAAGTTCATTGAAGCAAAGAAAGTAACCGCATAAAAAATTCAAACGGCAGAGCAAGGCAACTGCTCTGCCGTAGTTATTAATAATTAACCGCAGGTGATGCTATGAAACTTGTAACACAGACCGACAACCTCAACGCCAGATACGGCGATGAAAAAGCCGTGCGTATGATTTGCGAGGCGGGTTTTGACGGAATCGATTACTCAATGTTCTGTATGGACGATGACGATAATATACTGAACACCCGCAAATACGCTGCTCACGCGGAAAAACTCAGAAAAATCGCCGAAAGCTATAAAGTGACATTTGAACAGAGTCACGCGCCGTTTCCTTCCTTCAGAGTCGGTGATAACGCATACAACAGAAAAACCATGCCGAGAGTTGAACGCGCCATTGAAATAAGCGGTATTCTCGGCGCGAAAGCCTGTGTTGTGCATCCCGTTGCCGCGGGCAAGAATCAGTATGATGTCAATATGCGATACTTTGAAACGCTTTTGCCTCTCGCACAGAAGCACGGCGTTAAAATAGCGCTTGAAAATATGTGGGGTCGCGACAAGGAAACAAAAAAGATAATACCGAATATATGCAGCCTTGCGGAAGACTTCAACCGATACATAGATTCGCTTGACCCCGCGCATTTCACAGCCTGCCTTGACATAGGACACTGCGGGCTTGTCGGAAGTGACGCCGCTTCAATGATAAGGGAAATGGGCGCATACAGAATCACCTGCCTTCATATACACGACAACAACAATCTCAGCGACGACCACACTCTGCCGTATTTAAGAAGCATTAAGTGGAACGAAGTTCTTCAGGCGCTGGGCGAAATCGGATATAAGGGAAACTTCACATATGAAGCCGACAATTTCTTAAAGAAATTCCCCGATGCACTTATTGAACCCTGCCTTAAATTTATGGTTGAGGTCGGCAGATATATGATGAGCGAAATAGACAGATATAAGGTTAAAAAATGAATTCTTTGTTTATCTGCCCGAATTGCTCCTGCGCTCTCGAGAAAAAAGGCAACTCGTTTTTCTGCGAAAACAGGCATTGTTTTGACATAGCCAAGCAAGGGTATATAAACCTTTTGCAGTCGAATCAGTCATCATCAAAACATCACGGCGACGACAGACTGATGGTAAAGGCAAGGCGTGATTTTCTTGAAAAAGGTTTTTATTCCGAACTCAAAGACAGGCTTTGCGACGATATAACGCACTGTGCGGAAAAACCTTCCGTTTTGATTGACGCGGGCTGCGGAGAAGGATATTACACTCGCGCGGTTGCGGAATCGCTGAAAAGAAAAAACGCTCTTTCTGCCGCGGGAGGTATTGACATCTCCAAAGATGCTGTTTCTGCCGCTGCAAAGGCAGGCGGGAATATTCAGTATGCGGTCGCAAGCGTTTATGATATGCCCGTGAAATCAGAAACAGCCGATATTGTTCTTAATATTTTTGCTCCAGGCGCGTTTGATGAATTTTACAGAATACTGACTCCCGGCGGTTTGCTTGTAGTTGTCTATCCGCTTGAAAATCATCTGATTGAACTGAAACAGGCTGTTTACGATGAGGTTTATAAAAACGACAGTATTCCTTCTGTTCCGAAAGGTTTCAGTCTGATTTCTTCAAGAGAGATAAAGCAGGTTCTGCATCTTGAAAGCAACGAGGATATTGTCAATCTTTTCAAGATGACTCCATACTATTACAAGACGGGAGCGGATGACCAGAAAAAGCTTGAACGCATAAGCCGTCTTGATATAAGTTTTGAAGTAGAAATAATGTATTGCCGGAAAACGATTTGACGGAAATCAACAAAAATGATTTTTAAAAATTAACATTTTATTATTATTTGCAGATTGTAATTATTATATATAATTGTTATAATTCTGAATGACAAAAATGAAAGGGGTGCTTTTATGAACAAATCAACAAGAAAAATCATCGCTTTTCTTATGGCGATAATAATGATGATGTCGGCATTTTCATCCTATGCCTGCATAGCCGCAAGCGCTGCTTCCTATGAAACAGTAAGTATCGCGGACATATTCACCGCAGGAAAAGAAAAGCAGGCGGCTCAGAAAGCCGTGACTCCCGATAAGGAAACAGAGGAAGAGCCTCTTGAAGAGACTTCCGACCTGAACTTTATGGAAGATGTCAGGAATTATATCCGCAGAGTTATTGAAATAATCAAAGCTATTTTCGCTTTCTTCTTCGGTCCGAGAACACCCGAACCCGAGCCTGAACTTTTCAAATAAAAATATGGGGCTTGCGATGCAAGCCCCGTTTTTTTATGCTTATTGTGTTATTTTAAACTGTCAACCAGACCGATGTATTCCTCCGCTATAAACGAACCCGTTTCGCTGCCCGAGGAAACGATTTCTTCATTTTCCGTGAATATCGAGTGCCAGTTGTTATCGGTAAGAATATAACCTATCTGGTCGTCCATAAGACCGAACACGAGGAGTTTTCTGCCACCTGTCTTCGACTCAAATGTGGGGTAATCCCAGGATTCGCCCGTCCAGTTGAGCGGATCGTCTGCTGTCATTGCGCCTCCGAACGCGATTTCGGGGGCAAGTTCGCCGGGAATAATCGCTATTGCGAGATTTTTACCGAACTCACAATATCCGAGTTCCGAAACGACTTTAAGTTCAAGACCGTCGCGGACTACTTCGTTTGTAAGCAGACCGAATTTCGCGGCAAATTTGAAAATGGCGTTTGTTATTTTAACATAGATAACTTTATGCGCTATGTTGAGAACAGGCTCAACCTCTGTTTCTTCTTCAATTGATTCGAGTTTCTGAGCGAATGTTCTTCCCAGTGCTGCAAGTCTGCCGTAGCCTTCATCCTCATCAAGCGCCGTTTCTTCCTGTGTCGGCTCCGCGTTATCGCCTCTCGCGGTCAACGCAAGCTCGGCGCCCTCAATGTAAATGAAATTGGCGCCCAGAGAATTTATATATTTCTCCATATAAAAAGGATAGTCGCCTGTTACAACCGTACCGCCGGCGCCGAGACCTACGCAATGAATGCCGCCTTCAACAATCCAGGTTTCATCCGAACCGTCGGCAGGAACGAAACGCAGGCGGTGAAGGTCGGTGTCAAACACCTGAGGATCGCGTTTGTCGCGGATAAACTCTTCAACATTTACGCTGCCGTAATAGAGTGAGCCTTCTTTCATATCCCTGACCGCTTCAATCATCGAGTTAACGGTAACATTATAAAGGTTTTCCATAAACTCTTCATTGATGCCGCTGTCGGGAGTTTGACCGATGAGGTTTTTAAACGGAGCGGTAAACAGGGCGGTCAATATATCGCCGTTCATTCCGAAAATATCGACGCAGCTGTGCTGGTGAAGAACGCCGACATTTACGCTTGTTATGTTGAGTTTGTTCTTTTCTGCGTATTCGGCGAAACGGGAACGGATTTCGCGAACTGATTTGTTTGTGATTCCGAAGCCGTCAAGCTCGGAGAAAATTGTTATTCCCCTGCCGTCGCTCAAAGCAACGGTTCTTACTTTCTGATCATCGAGAACCTTTGTCGCGACCTTTTTAGATATTGAAAGACTGCCGCCCACGAAGTGTTCGCCGTCAAGTTCTTTGCCGTCCTGAATTGAGGCGTTCGCGTAACCGACAGACCATGCCGCACCTTCCGCGGGTTCATCTAGAAAATCATCCTTACCGAGACCAGGATAGAAATTGTCGTCTTTATAATCTTTAATGCTCTGTCTTCTCGGTGAAATCACAAGCGCGCCGATGGCGTTGACAAGAAAATCAACCGCTTTGTCAAGCACGGTATATAAAACCTGCTCGCCCTTGTCGGTAACATCGGTGTTAGCCGAAACGGGAACAATCAGAGCGGATACCGTCATAATCGTCGCGAGAATAAGAGCGATTAACTTTTTTCCGGTTTTCATTTATAAAGCCCTTCTTTCAATGAATTTCATCCAGCGAAAGGTCGCCGGGTTTTATAATGTTTGCCTTACGCATTGCTTCGGATATTCCGAGGCTTATTACAGCGGGCGCGATGAAATACATTGCTATTATTTCTATAATAACAAGCTTGATATCGGCACCCTGCTCTGTCATTGATTCATAAGTCATAAGCGGTCCGACAAGACCCGAGGTTCCCATACCCGCGCCCGAAGGCAGACAGGTTATTTTGAGAACAGCCGCGGAAATCGGGCCGAGAATTGCGGATGTTACAACAGGCGGAATCCACAAAATCGGTTTTTTCATAAGATTCGGGACCTGAAGCATTGATGTTCCGAGCCCCTGCGCGACAAGACCGCCGACTCCGTTTTCACGGTAGCTGATGACGGCGAAGCCTATCATCTGAGCGCAACAGCCTATGCAGGCCGCTCCGCCCGCTATGCCTGAAAGCCCGAGAATAATCGCGAGCGCCGCTGAACTAATGGGAAGAGTAAGAGTCACGCCCATAATAACGGCAACAACAATGCCCATAATGACGGGCTGGCACTCGGTTCCCCACATAATGATACTGCCTAGCCAGCTCATAAATCTGGAAATCGGAGGTCCTATAAGAAGACCTGCCGCGCAGCCTGCCGCTATCGTTACGGCTGGAGTAAGCAGAATATCAAGTTTTGTTTTACCGCTTACAAGTATGCCTATTTCTATCGCGGCAAAAGAAGCGATAAACGCGCCGAGAGGCTCGCCGACGCCGGAAAAGCTTAAAGGAGAGCCTGTATTTATACAATTAAGAATACTTGTCGCGAATGAGCCTACCATACCCGCGGTGGCGGCGGAAACGGAAACAAGCGGCGACGCCTTGTATTTCGAGGCAACACCCACTGCGATTCCGGCGCCCATAAGGGTTTTGGCGGCAGTCGCAACACTGCGGCCCACCNCTCAATCCGTCAATAAAAATGTGACGCAGAATATTTTTAATCTTTTCCATTATTTCATAACCTTTTTGAAAGCTTCAAGATAATGTTCAGCAATGAACTTCGAACCGTTTATGCTCGGATGAACGCCGTCTTCTGAGAAGTTATACATATCTTCTTCAACGCAGGCGGCGGCGAAAAGACCGTCAAGCGGAATGTAAACATCGGCAAACTCACGTGCAAGCGCCCGTGTTATGTCGATTTTTCCGTTTAAATCCTCTCTGAAAAACAGTTTGTCTTTGACCGGGAGCAGGAACTGTTCGAGTATAATGATTTTTGCGTTTGTTTTTTCTTTGAGAGCGGTGAGAACCGTTCTGTAATTATTCTCATAATACTCATCGGACACCCAGTCCCTGTTTTCCGCTCTGTGCCATGTGTCGTTAACGCCTATCATAATCGAGCAGATATCGGGCTGAATGTCGATAAAATCGCTCTGAAGGCGGGCAACAAGGCTCTCAGTGCGGTCGCCGCTTATACCGAGATTGACAAACTCGAAATCTTCATCGGGATATTCCTTTTTGATAAGTTTTGCTGAATAATGCGCGTAGCCTTTGCCTAAATCGTGATAATCTTCGCGGTCGCGATACCAGTCGGTAATGCTGTCGCCCTGAAACAATACTTTCATAATCAATCACCTGTTTTGCTTGATAACAGTAAAAGACGCCGCGGCAAGCCGCAGCATCTGAAACTGTTTTTTAATCAAAGTTTTTTAACTGCTTCGCAGAGAGCATCCATCTCTTCTTTGCTGAGAGTTACGCCCTTGCCCATTTTTTCATGATCGGGAGCCCATTCGCGGATATCATATTTGGGTTCGCGGCCATTCCAGCTGATAAGGTTGAGCTCTTTAGTCCAGCCCTTCGGGTTCTCAGAAAGAACAGCAACGTTCTCAACAACTTCATAGGTGAATTCCGGCATTTGACAGTCTCCTTTCATAAAAAATTCTAAAAACACAAATTAGTTATGGTTATTATAATATATAAAATCTTAAAAGTAAATAATTTTTTAAAAATTTTTGATTTTTGTTTAAAATATTAAAAATATATTAATGTATTTGTTCAATAATTGCAAAAATCAGGGGCTTTGTGATAAAATACCTTCGCTAATTACGGTTTAAAACAGATTAATTGAACAGCAGGTGATAATTATGAAAAAGAAAGAGTGCCCCATCGATCCCGCATTTATAGCGGAAATTCAGAAAATCAAAACACTTAAAGAAATCATTGTTTACGGAACAAAAAAAGGTCAGGACAAACGCCAGTTCATTTACCTGAACGATGAGAAAGAACCCGAAGAATGCACTTTCAACTCCACATGGCAGCAGATTCTCGCGCTCGGAACATATATGTATTCACAGGGTCTTGACGGCAAGAAAAAGATTGCCATTCTCAGCGAAAACTCCTATCAGTGGATAGTTTCGTTCTATTCGATTCTTGTCGGCGGAAACATCGCAGTTCCGATGGATATAAAGCTTTCGGTTGAGGATATAGTCAGCCAGCTTGTCCGCGGCGAATGCGACGGAATTGTTTATTCCAAAAAATGCGAAAAGTTTGCCGACGCGGTCAAGGAAGATGCAAACAGCAAAGTCAAAGTGTTTATGTGCATAGACGACTACCCCGAATATAAAACACAGGGCAAAGATATATATGACGGCGGCAACCACGCGTTCGAAGACGCTCCCGTTGACCCCGAAGACCTTGCCTGCATTGTTTACACATCCGGCACAACGGGATTAAGCAAGGGAGTTATGCTCAAGCACAGAAACGTTACCGCCGATGTTGTCGCGTCATGCTCCATTCAGACGGGCAGACAGGCGATAGGTTTCCTTCCTCTTAACCACACATTCTGCTGGGTAGGCGCGCTCTTCTCGGGCTATCTTCTTGCGGAATGGGGTTACATCTGCGACTCGCTCAAAGATATTCAGAAAGATATTCAGACATATCATCCGCACAATTTCTCGGCTGTTCCGCTTGTTGTTACCACTATTTACGATAAAATCTGGAGAACGGCAAAAAGAACCGGCCAGGATAAAAAACTTGAAGCAGGTCTTAAAATCAGCAGATTCCTTATGAAAATGGGAATTGACAGGAGACGCAAGATTTTCTCAAAAATCATTGACAATCTCGGCGGCGAGCTTGAATTCATTATCTGCGGCGGCGCTAACCTCGACCCGAAATACGAGCAGGGTATGTATGACTTCGGCATTCAGATTCTCAACGGCTACGGTATGACCGAATGCTCACCTGCAGTAACGGTTAACACTCCCTATGATTTCAAATTCGGCAGCTGTGGCAGAGCAATCCCCTGCTGTGAAATAAAGATTGTTGACCCCGACGAGTTCGGCGTTGGCGAACTTTATGTAAAAGGCGACAATGTTATGGCCGGCTATTACAACGACCCCGAAGCGACGGCGGAAGCGTTTGACGGCGAATGGCTTAAAACGGGTGACTACTGCCGTATAGATGACGAAGGCTATCTCTTCTATGTCGGGCGCAAAAAGAACCTCATCGTCCTTACAAACGGCAAAAATGTAAGTCCCGAGGAGATTGAAGACAAGCTCATCTGCATAGATTACGTTGCGGAAGTTCTTGTTTACCAGGAAGAAGACAGAATCACGGCAGAATTCTTCCTTAACGAAGAGGAATATCCCGACGCGCGCGAAAGACTTAAAGACGATGTCCGCAAGGTTAATGACTCGATGCCTGTTTTCAAGCGCGTTACAAAAACAAAAATCCGCGATGAAGAATTCCCGAAGACCACCACAATGAAAATTGAAAGAAAAAATTATCTGAACAGATAAAATAATTATTGAATTACCGGTCGATTTTCTCTTGATATTATCGGCCGGTAATGTTATAATAATTGAGTAAATTTTTTTATTCAGGAGGCTGTTCTTATGGCAAGAGTATATCTTGATTGGGAAACCGCTAACAATTTCGTTGTTGATGCCTTTGCAGGCGTGGGCGTTCCCCGTGAGGATGCGGAAATCTGCGCGAAGGTTCTTCTTGAATCCGACAAGCGCGGCATTGAATCTCACGGCTTCAACCGTTTCAAGCCCACCTACATTGACAGAATCAACATCGGAATCCAGAATGGTCACGACGGTATGGGTCAGGTCATCGGCTACAAGTCGATGAAGATGGCTATTGAAAAGGCAAAGAAATACGGTATGGGTATGGTTGTTGTGCGCAACTCCTGCCACTACGGTATTGCGGGTTATTACACCACAATGGCAACTCAGGCAGGCTGCATCGGCATTACCGGCACAAACGCCCGTCCCTCCGTTGCTCCCACCTTCGGCGTTGAGGGTATGTTCGGCACAAACCCCCTTACAATCGGCATCCCCACAGACGAGCCCTTCGATTTCAACATTGACTGCGCTTCATCAATCACACAGAACGGTAAAATCGAATACTATGAGAGAATCGGCGAGGATGTTCATCCCGGCACTATCATAGACATCAACGGCAACGCTGTTGAAGGCGACGCGGGCGTTGCTCTCAAAGCTATCCGTAACGGCACTGCCGCTCTTGTGACTCTCGGCGGTATCGGCGAGGCTCTCGGCGGCTACAAAGGCTACGGCTACGCTGTTGTTGTTGAACTTCTTTCCGCCGCGCTTCAGGACGGCAACTACGGCAAAATGCTCGACGGCAAAAACGAGAAGGGTGAAAACGTTCCCTACCATCTCGGTCATTTCTTCATTGCAATCGATACAGACCACTTCCTCGGCGAAGAACTCTGCAGAAAGAAATCCGGCGAAATTCTGCGCAAAATCCGCGCTTCAAAGAAGGCGCCCGGCGCAGAGAGAATCTACACTGCAGGCGAGAAAGAATACCTTGTATGGCTTGACAGAAAAGACAAGGGCGTTCCCATCACTGAGGCGGTTCAGGCGGAAGTCAGCGGAATCCGCGACAAGCTTGGCCTTACACAGTATAAATTTCCCTGGGAATAATATGGTGCAGTTTAAAACCCCGTTTGCAGAAATGCAAACGGGGTTTGGTTTTTATTTGTTTTCAATTTTATCAATTTTAAAAACATATTCGGAGTTGCCGGTGGGGACGCCTTCGTTATAAAGTGCTTCATCGAGCCATTTCGGATTGCCATTATCGTTGTTGACAACCGGAACATTCATACGGTTTGTTATGTATTTGCCGTCTTTGTCAAACACAAGTTCGCACCAGCCGTATTGACCGTTTTCACCGCCGATAAACAAAACCGATTTGCCGTTTTCACGGGTTATTTCAAATCTGAAATAACCGTCTTTTTTAACTGTATCGGTTATGTCGTCGTGCATACCTTCAAACTCAAAATAAAGCTTGCCTTCTTCAACAGAGAAAAAGTTTGCTTCGGGCACTTCCTCAACGGAAATTGCGGTATAATCTTCTGCCGATTCAAGTTCGCCTTTTGTTCCGTCCGGGAAAGTCAGCATATACTTTATGGTTTTCATTTTGTCATATGAAAAGCTTCTGACTTGTGGGAAACAGAAGGCAACGGCGATTATCAAAACTATTGATGCTGCGGCAACGACAGGTTTAAATGACATATACTTTGTCTTTGCCGCTCCTTCCTTGCTGTTTTCGATTTTTTCGCGTTCCGAATAAAAATCGGTTTCGCTGAGTTTTATTTTTTTTATTTCTTCATTATATTTCCGTTTCATTTTCGTCCTCCTTCAGCAGTTCTTTAAGCTTTGACTTTGCTCTTGTCAGGCGCATTGACACACATGACTGAGTCAATCCGAGAATCTTTGCGGTTTCTTTGATTGTGAGGTCCTCGTAAAAATGCAGATGAATAACCGTTCTGTATTCTTCAGGCAGAGCGTTGAGAACGGATAAGAATTCGGTATTCTCAAATTGTTCTGTCTCTTCGCTCTCCGGCTCGGGTAGTATTTCAAAAGGTTTTTCTTTTTGTCTGGCACCCGATTTCAGACAGTCATTGCAAAGATTTGCCGTCATTTTCAGGATATAACTTTTTTCTTTGCCTTTTGCGATTTTGTAATCATTTTTAAGAAGCTTCAGATACAGATCGTGAACAACATCCTGCGCGTCGTGATACGATTTCAGATATGAATAAGCAAATCTGAAAACATCCTGTGCATATTTGTCATAAACGCCGAGAACATAATCCTTGTTCAAGCACGCACCTCCTTTAAAAGAATTGTTGAGATCTCACTGATAAGACGATTCATAAAACGATTTTTACACATAAACAAGTAAAGCCACCTTTGAGGTGGCTTTTAATCTTTTTATCTGTTTTTAACGAGTTTGTCGGTCAGGTTGATGTCTATGCGTTTGGAGACGACATAGGTTTTGAGAGTACCGTCCGAGTTGAGCTTGCCGAAAGCGCCGTAGGTTGAGGTGACAACCGTTTTGCCGTCGGGAAGAACGACATTGCCGCAGTAACCGACATCGGAGTTTGCGCAAATCTGAGGTTCTGACTGACCGGGCAGATATGTATGCGCGATTTTTAACCTGTATTGACCTTCTCTGCCGTATTTAAGGTCGTCATAGGTGCCTATCCAAGCGATCCAGCCTTCGGAATACCAGCCCCTGCCCTCACGTTCGCTGAACTTTTCAACCTTTTTTGGACAGCGTTCAATCGAGCGGAATGTTATAAACAATCTGCCGTCAGCGAGATAATCCGCTTTGTGGCGCTCGCCGTTCAAGGCGCTCGGTGCGAAAACAGGTTCGGACCAGGTTTTGCCTTCATCCTTTGAAAATGAAATGAGAGAATTGCATTTTTTGGAGTTGCTTCGTGTGATAAGACAAAGTTCATTGCCCCTGCCCCCGTCTGAACGGATGCACTCAACCTCACACATATTTGAAATTTTCTCAATTTCTCTGTATTGAGTGAAATACGGTTCGGGAATGCTCCAATGAGGCCTGCCGTTTTCAAATGAAAGAATTGTTTTATAGTTGACAAAGCCGGGATCGCTGTGAAAAAAAGCCATCCATTTGTCAACGAATCTGCCGTTTTCTTTAAGCTGTGTGAGCGACGCCATTGCGACAACACAGAGCAGTTTTTCGCCGTTGAGATGTGTATGGCAGAGTCCAAATTCAGTCCAGGTTCTGCCTTCATCCTCGGAAATCGAATAATTGAATCCGCCGGGCGTAGGCAGGTCTCCCCATCGGGGATTTCCTGAAATCAGAACGAGTTTGTCGGGAGTTTTGCCGTCCGTGAATGTCAGGCGGTAAACCGTCGGCGTTTCGAGTGAGTTCTTCCACGATTCGGGCATAATCTCATCCGCGTTGCGGTATGATTTGCCGCCGTCTCCACTGATTCTCGCTCTTATTGCGCCTTTTCCGTGAGACGACGGAAAGACGGTAAGAATATTACCGTTTTTAAGCAGAACGGAATCGGGATGACCGAGATAATCAAGTGAGTCGTCAACTGTTGTCAATTCATAGAGTGATTCGTATTTTTCATTGATTCCGTCGGGCTTTACGCTTAAATCAAGCTGAGGGATATTGTAACCGCCCGCTGAATAATCTTTATCGAAAGTTATCATTTTGCCTTTATTCTGAATATTTTTACGCCGTGTGCGGGAACGGTGGCTTTAACCTGACTGCGGAACACTTCGGTTGTTTTATCCCAGAGTTCGTAAGCCTCGTATTCATCAACAATCGGAAGAGTCACAAAGGTTCTGCAAGCTATGTCTTTAAGGCTGTGAGACATCTCAACGGGCGACGAGCCTTTGTTGAAGAAGCAGACCGCGACCTCGTTGTTTTCAAGTGGTTTGACAAGTATATCCCGCACGCCGTTGGACTTGATTCTGCGGCACTGCATACCGAGAGCGTCCTGGTCAACTGCTATGACATCCTTGTTTGAAAGAATTCTGTATGTAGGCTCGTCAAAATCGGGAGTTCCGTCCGCCTTGACATAGCGACGGATATCGTTGCCGAGAATGAGAGGCGCCGCCATCATACACCAGAGAGTGAAATGGCTCTTGTTTTCTTCGAATGAGAGGTTACCGTTGCCGACTTCGAGCATATCGGGATCGTTCCACGCGCCCGGAGAAGCGTGTTTGTAAAGATTTACATTGACCTCATAAATCATAAGGACGGACGCCCAGTAGGGTTTGATATCGGGAGTCGTGCGCCAGAGATTGCCAGCGTGCGCGCCCCAATTCCACGGGAAGTTAAGTCCCCATTCACAGATAGAGAATACAATCGGTTTTTCCGGGATTCCGTTTTCTTTTGCGTATTCGCAGGTCGCTTTTCTGAGTTCTTTACCCATTTCGGTATATTGCTTAGCGGCGCTGTCCTGCCTTGAGCCGACAGGGTTGTAAATCTTTATTGTGTTTTTGCCTGCCTGAAGATTGATTCTGACCTGATGTCTGCCCTCTGAGGAAGGCGCTTTTGTGGCGGGAACTGTTGTTGCATAAACATCTTTGCCGTTTACGAGTATTTCGGCATATTTGTTGCTGTTGCTCTTTTTACGGATGCAGAGAGTGAGAATATACTCACCGCTTTCCGGCACTTCTATGTCGACGAACTCCGCGCTGCCGACGTTGCCGGACAGGCCGTCGATATATCTTCCGCTCGGGAGTTTCGGATCATCGACGATTTTAGCCGAGCCCGAAAGGAAAGCGAGGTCGGAAGCGTATATTTTTTCATCCTGCGAGCCGTTTTTGCTTATTGTTATGGCGTCAATACAAGGCGCGCGCATGGGAATCGGAACATTGTGGCAAAAATCATATTTGAAATACTCTATTCCCCATTCCGCGAAGGTTTTTGCGTCAACGGCTTCATTGCCGAGACTGGCGGGTAAATCCTCACAGGTAAGAGTGCCGTTTGAGGAGTAAATGCCGAGTTTCAGCCCGAGGTCGTTTACTTTTTCAACAAGACTTTTTATGCCTGAAGGGAAATTTACAAAATCGCCCTGCAGCCTGCCGTTTTCATCTCTCATGGAGGACTGCCAGCAGTCATCAATGTTAACATAGCGGTAGCCGCAGTCGGCAAGTCCGCTGTCTTTGAGAGCCTTTGCTGTTTCGAGTATCAGGTTTTCATTTATTTTATTGCGGAAAAGATTCCAGCTCGACCAGCCCATAGGCGGGGTCAAAGCCGCTCCGTTGGAATATTTTTCACTGACATCAACGGAAAGTTTAACAGCGTTCTGCGCGCGTTTTGCCGCTGTTGCGGGGTCGATTTTAATACCTTTGAGAAAATACGCAGCCGCGCCTGCCGCAAGGCCTAACGGAATCAATTTTGACATTTTTTATCCCCTTTCATTTTTCAACCGGTCTGAGTTCCGGAATAATAAATCTGCAACCCTGCAAATCCGCGTCGAGCGGGATTGTGGTTTCATCAATAACTTCCGTATTATAAACGGTTATTGTCTTGAGCTGATAAAGCGGAAGCTCCGCCGCAGTGCTCATAACCGCTTTGAGCATTGAGGCAGTCTGCGAGCATCTTTCGGAATAATCCGTGCATTTCTGTGTTTCTTCAAGAAGCATGTCAAGCACCGGGTCGGAAACACGGGAATAATTGAGACTGCCGTCGGTATGGTAATACTCATATTTGTCGCAGGTGGCGTTATCGTAAACAGGACCGCACCACATATCCGCGGAATGTTTTTTAAGAGATTTCAGATATTCCTCTTCATCGACAAATTCTATTGTCAGTTCAATTCCCGCAGATTTGAGAGCGGTTATGAACGAATTCGCGACTTTAGCGAGAACATCTTCGCCGTCGGACAGACAGACCATTTTGTAGCCAACCGGATTCCCGTCGAAATCGAGCAGTTTTTCACCTGACTTTTTACAGCCTGCTTCTTTGAAAAACTCCTCGGCTTTTTTTCCGTCAACGGGATAAAACGGTTCGGTTACATCTGACGGATATTCGCCGAAACGGGCGCTGAGCGGTCTGTAAAGAGCGGTAAAGCAGCCGTCATAATCAGTTTTCGCTTCACCGGTCCAATTTGAAAGGCTCATTATGCCTTTCCTCATATTCTCATCAACATTTCTGCAGTTGAAAAGAATTGATGTGTAAAACGGCGCGTCGGTGACATTGTAGCGTAAACCAGATGACGAAACGGTATTCATTTTCGCGGTGTTCGCGGAGGTTTCGCAGATATCGGCGGTGCCGTTTATTACAGCCTTTATGCTGTCAAGTTTTTTCGCTGTAAGATCTATAAATTGCAGGTTGTCAAAACCGGGTTTGCCGCCGTGATAATTCTCATTTGCGTTCATCGTAAGAACGCCTGAGTTTTTGTTGTATGATTTGTATTTATACGGACCTGAGCCAACGGGAGTTTCCGCGTTTTCTTTTATAATATCCGCCTTGCCTTTGACATATCCCGCTCCGTAAGCCGCTTTGGAGACTATGAGTGGATTAATCTGTGAAATCGCGTTGATATTCACGGAATTGAAAGTAATTGTGCAGGCGCGGTTGCTGATTTTTCTTATGCCCGATATTTCGGAGACGGATATGCCGTCGGAATAATTCTTTTTTATGTATTCCTTTATTTTTTTGTCGCGTTCCGCTTTATCCTCTGACTGTTCCTCGATTTCGGCAAGTTTCTCTTCATAGTTTTTATCATCATAATAAAAAGCTTTGAGCCCCTGAATATCGTTCAGATACCAGTCGCCGAATCTGCCGTCGTATGAAGCGTCCGCAAGAACATAGTAATAAAATATAACATCGTCGATTGTAGCGTATGAACCGTCCGAAAACATAATATCATCGTCTATGCTGACGGTATATTTGACTTTATCGCTTTCAAGAAATTCATAGGTTATGCTGCCGCACAAATTCTCAAAGCGGTTTTCATCGCCCTGACGCTGAACGGTTTCAAACATCTGGGTCATTATAACCGAGTTCATATCCTCCCCGTCAAAGAAAGGATTGAAGCCGCCTTTTATGTTTTCAACGCCTATTTTCAGTGTTGTCTGTTTTGCCTGACTGACCGTGAAAGGCAGAGAGCACGACGGCAGAATAATGCAGATTAAAAGTATAAAAGCAAGCGCCGCCGTTCTGAATTTTTTCATAAGCATACCTCGAAAAAAATATATGGTTATTTTATCATATTCCCGTGTTATTTACAATAAAATCAAACAAAAAGCGGGATAAAATTTCAAAAAATCAATAAAAATGTTGATTTATATTTGATTATATAATATAATTACTTTAATTCTGTAACAAAATTGCATAATTTATAAACAATTCACAGTCAGTTAATATTTTTATGATATATTAAAATTTATTAAATTTGAGTTTATGGAACAAAATCAAAACGGAGGACAGAAGAATGAAAAAGAATCTTAAGAAAATCTTATGCATTGCGCTCTGCGTGCTGACAGCGCTGTGCGCTACCCCGATTGCGTTCGGCTCTTTTGACGATGACCCCGAACCCGCAATCATCCACACGGGCCGTCAGGCTTCGGGACCGTCAGCCGACGATGTCACAACCTATACCCACGACGCGCGTTTCGCAACAGGTTATGACATTATTGACGTTATTGACGTCTCATACCATAACGGCATAATCAACTGGAGTCAGGTTTACGCCTCGGGTATTCGCGAGGTTATGATCAGAGCAGGTTACCGCGGCTATTCCGAAGGCCTTGTTCAGGTTGACCCCGAGTTTGTTACAAATGTCACGGGCGCATACAGCGCCGGTCTTAAAGTAGGTCTTTATTTCTTCAGCCAGGCAATAAACACTACCGAAGCGCTTCAGGAAGCGAATTTCGTCATTGACCAGATTCTTCTCAATGACCTTTCGGGTTACATAACTCTTCCCATAGCTTTTGACTTTGAATACGCTCAGAATTCGTTCGGCGCGGAAACGGGCAGACTTTACAATGCCGTTATTTCAAAAACTGAAGGCACTGCCATCAACAACGCTTTCTGCTCGAAAATAGCGGCGCAGGGATTCACTCCCCTCATTTACACAAACAAATATATGCTTTCGAAGAAGCTTCTTCCCAATATGCTGAGCTATGATCTGTGGCTCGCCACCTGGGCATCGGCGGCAAACTATGACGGCGATTATGTCATGTGGCAATACACAAACGAGGGCGTTGTTAGCGGTATCACCGGAACGGTAGATAAATCCTTCCACTATGTTCCCAACGGAACGAACAATCCTTCCAATCCCGGCACCAATCCCGGAGATGACAATCCTCCCGTAGTTCCTCCCACGGACACAGGCGTTACGATTTCGGACAAGAACGGCGTTATATATGTTACCGCTCCCAACACCGTGCTCGGCGTAGGAAACACCTCGCAATACACAGCGACAATCAACACTTCGAAAATAAATAAAATGCACGCGGCAAATGATTACGGCACTCCGACCTGGTCGTCATCCAACACATCGGTTGCGACTGTAAGTCAGAACGGTCTTGTCACAGCTGTTTCGTCAGGTAATGTTTCCATAAGCGCGACGGTTTATGTTACCGACAAAACCGTTTCTCCCCCTGTAACAATCGCGTATAAGGCAAGCGTTCCTCTTGTTGTTTCGACCGCTTCATCATCAGGCAGCTCCTCATCGGGTTCAAGTTCCGGCACAGGAACAGGTACAGGAACGGGCACCGGAACCGGCACAGGTACGGGTACAGGGACCGGAACAGGTACAGGTACGGGAACCGGAACGGGAACAGGGACAGGAACAGGAACAGTAATCGATGCAGGCTCCGTTACGGGTCTTCTCGATTCGCTTAATATAGACACGATTATCAGTGTAACAACAAAGGTTCTGGCGTGGATGGTTGCGATGGTTGTTTATCTCTTCAAAATTATCTCCGCCATCAGAGGCTGATTTCAATTTCAAATCCCCGTTTTCAAACACGGGGATTTTTAGCGTAAAATAACAAATAAACAATAAGGAAAAGCTATGGATTTCTTCTCTATTCTCAAACTTGTGCTCGGGCTTTCGTTCTTCCTTTTCGGAATGAATGTAATGTCGGCGAACCTTGAAAAATTAGCCGGCGGCAGACTCGAAAATTCTCTGAAAAAAATGACATCAAACCCGATTCTCAGTATGGTGGTCGGCGCGGGTATTACGATTGCGATGCAGTCTTCATCCGCCACAACCGTTATGCTGGTAGGTCTTGTCAATTCGGGTATTATGCATTTTTCGCAGACGCTTTATGTCATTTTCGGCGCAAATATCGGCACTACGCTGACGGCCTGGATACTCTCGCTGTCGGGAATCAGCAGCGACAATTATATTCTGCAGATGTTAAAGCCCGAAAACTTCTCTCCCCTTCTCGCTATCGCAGGCGTTGTTCTGCTTATGGTCGGCAAGACCGACAAGAAGAAGAGCATAGGTACGATTCTCGCGGGTTTTGCTGTTCTTATGTACGGTATGGAATTTATGAAGGAATCCGTAAGTCCTCTTGCGGAAATGCCTGCGTTTACAGATATGCTGGTCAAGTTCAGCAACCCGGTTCTCGGCGTTCTCATAGGTCTTGTTGTTACTGCGGTTATTCAGTCGTCGGCGGCTTCAATCGGTATTTTACAGGCTCTCTCGCTTACAGGCAGTATCTCCTGCGGAGTTGCGATACCGATTATTATGGGTCAGAACATAGGCACGTGCGCGACATCGCTGCTTTCCTGCATAGGCACAAACGCAAACGCAAAAAGAGTCGCGGCGGTTCACGCATCAATAAAGATTATCGGTATGCTTATCTGTCTGCCGATATATTACTTCGGCGACAAGGCGCTCGGCTCACATATCTCATCAATAACCGCCAATCCCGCGAACATAGCTCTTATCCATACTGTTTTTAATATTGTTATCACAATAATTCTTATGCCCTGCTCCAAGCTGCTGGTAAAACTCGTGAACAGAATCGTACGAGAAAAAACAGTTGAATCGGATGAAAAGAAACCAATATTCACGCTTGACGAACTTCTTCTCCGTTCCCCTTCCGTTGCTGTCAGCGAGTGTGACTCCTACACTTCGACAATGGCTATAATAGCGCAGGATGCAATTCTTGACTCTTTCCGCCTTCTTGACGGTTATGACAAGAATCTTGTAAATAATATTCTTGAAAAAGAAGATGACCTTGACTCACTCGAAGACAGTCTGGGCTCATATCTTGTTAAACTTTCAACCCAGGCCGTTTCGGATGTTGACAGCCGACGCGTTTCAAAAATGCTGCACGCGATAGGCGATTTTGAGCGTCTGGGCGACCATGCTGTTAACCTGCTTAAAGTCGCGCAGGAGATGTATGACAAAAAAATAGCTTTTTCGGATGAAGCGAAAAGAGAACTTGCTGTTTTACGGGATGCTACTGTTGACATCCTCAATTTAACGGTCAAGTCATATCTCGACAACGATGTTGTTCTCGCTTCAAGGGTTGAGCCTCTTGAGCAGGTAATAGACGGTCTGACGGCGCAGATAAGAAGCAACCACATTTCCCGTCTGCAAAGCGGAAACTGCACTATTGAAATGGGGTTTGTTCTTTCCGACACGCTGACCAATTTCGAAAGAATTTCGGACCACTGCTCCAACATTGCGGTTGCGGTGACGGAACTTCATAAGGGCAGTTTTGACACGCACAGATATCTCAACAGTTTCAAAAACGAAAGCAACGAGTTCGCAAAAACATATGAAGAATACGCAGAGCAATACGCTATTTAAAGTATATTTAATGTAATAAGGAGAGACCGTTATGATTAACACGGCGCTTGTCGGAACCTGGCACGTTCATTTTGACGGATACGCCCGCGAGGCGTTGGCAAACGGAAACTGCAGATTTACCGCCCTCTGGGATCCGGATAAAGAGTCGGGACAGAAGGCGGCTGAAAAATACAACTGTGAATTTGTCGGCGATTATGACGCTCTGCTCGCGAGGCAGGATGTTGACGCCGTTATGGTCTGCACTTCAACCGACCTGCATAAAGAAATTATTATAAAAGCGGCTGACGCAGGCAAGCATATATTCACCGAAAAAGTGCTGTGCTTCAATGAGGCGGACGCTCTTGCGGTTGCCGAAGCGGTTAAAAAATCGGGCAAAAAGTTCTGCATTTCATTCCCGTGGAAAAGCCGCAACGATTTTTTATGGCTCAAAGAAACGGTTGACAGCGGCATACTCGGTGAAATCACATATTGCCGTATGAGAAACGCACACAACGGCGCATCTGCAAACTGGCTGCCGGACACTTTTTATGACAAAAAGACCTGCGGCGGCGGCGCGATGATGGACCTGGGCGCGCACTCAATGTATATTCTCAACTGGCTTATGGGCGAGCCTGTCAAGGCTTCATCCGCTTTTACAAATATGATTGTCAGCACCGTTGAAGATAACGCGGTTACCGTTTTCACTTATAAAAACGGAGCGATAGGCGTGAGTGAAACAGGCTTTGTGACAGGCAACAACCCGTTTGAAGTTGAGGTTGCCGGTATGAAAGGCACCGCGCTTATGGGAGGTTTTCTTGACAAGCCCTGTTACAACATCGGCGAAGGCTGGGTATTCCCGAGACTGCCGAAGGGGTTGCCTTCACCGCTTAAAATGTGGCTTGACGCCATAGAAAACGGTGGCGATATTCCCTGCACCGTTGATGAAGCTGTCGCGCTGTCGAAGGTTATGGAAATGGCATACAAGAATGTGATGTAATTATAATGATATAAAAAAGAACGCCTTTTGGCGTTCTTTTTTGATTTTCATATTCGGATTAATAATACCATTTGCGGCTTTCGAGGTATTTTTTGAAACTCTTTCTTGTTTTTTCGTAGTTCTTTTCAAAGCCGTCTTCTGCTTTCCAGAAGTTTGTTTCCACCCGTTTGAGGTCGCGGGCGAAGGCCTCCTGAAAACTGTCTTCAATATTTTTTGTAAGTTCGCTCACGGTGTTCTGATTGCCGCGGTTTTCTTTCATCCAGTTGATTGTGTCGCGAAGGGAGTCTTCTGCGCTCATAGGACTGTAATCAAGTTCTTTAACCGCTTTTTCATAGGAAAAATTGCAATTTTCGCAAAGCTTATTGATCGAAAAAGGAGTAAGAACGGGAGGCAGTTTTGCCGCCTTGAAGAGCACTTCAATAACCGGACACATTTTAAGAAGGAAGCCTTTTGTAAGAGCGATTTTCGGCGGCTCTTTGCCTTCGATTTTTGCAAGGGCTTCAATAAACTCCGTAACAGAGAGCCTGTCTCCGCAAAGGAAGTAACATTCGCCGCCTCTGCCTTTTTCAGCCGCGGAAATCATACCTTTGGCAACATCGCGGACATCTACGAAGTTATAACCTCCGAAACGCAGCGTGCAGGGAAAAAGTCCGCTTAAATAAAGCTGAATCATAGTGCATACGCTGTTTGTGCCCTGATAATCATCGGGGCCTATGCAACAGCTGGGCTGAACTATGCAGATTTTGAGTTTGTCATCGCTCTGCTCTATGCAATACTGTGTAGCCGCCGCCTTTGATTTGCCGTAGGCGTCGGGAAGAAGGTTGGGGTCGAGATTTGTATATTCTTTGACTTTGGCCGTGCCTTTTGATGCGGGGATGCAGTCAACGGATGAAACATAGACAAGATTTCTGACTCCGCATTTTTTGCAGGCGGCAACAACATTTTTTGTGCCGTTGTAGTTGACTTCCCACACAAGTCTGTCACGGTTGCCCTCGATATCGACAAGACCGGCGACATGATAAACGGTGGTTGCGCCTTCAAAGGCTTTTTCAAGACTGTCATAGTCACAGATATCGCCCATCGCCTTTTCGACATTGAATTCGTCAAGCGACTTGGTGTCGTGACGGAGAAGAACACGGATTCTGCCGGGTCTCTGAGAAAGTTCTTTTACGAGAGCGTAACCTACATACCCTCTTGCGCCCGTTACTACCGATAATTCTTCTTTTGCTTTTTTCATTTTCTGCCTCCGTTTTTTTGTAAATTACACATTAAATTTTAAAAGTTAACATTTTAAATGTCAACTTTTCGGGACCAAAATTTACAAAAATGTAATATTTATAACCCCACAAGTTAAATTAAGGCAGTTGAAATAATCAATATATTTGATATAATTATTAAAAAAAAATATGAGGTAACAAAAAATGAAAAAGATATTGTGTTTCGTTTTCGCGTTTATTTTATGTCTGTCTTTTGCCGCCTGCGGCGCTGAAAAAAGCGGTGAAAACATTTCCGAAACAAACAGTGAGACCGAATCGGTCATTATCACAGACGAAAGCGAGAAAGCGACCGAAAAAAAAGAGCTGACAACGACGAAAAAAGATGTTAAAACTACCGCTGCTGCCGTCGGTAAAAAAGAATGGAAAAAGGCATATAAAGATGTGCTGCTTAATCTCGACAAGGCTGATATTGATCTGACGGACCAGAATCCCAAATTCTGCCTTTGCTATATTGACGACAACGATATTCCCGAACTTGTAATATCAACGGGCGATTTTCACGCGGCGTGTTGCTATGTTTTCACATACGTTGGCGGAAAAGCCGTCAACCTCGGTCCTTTCGGTGAATTCGGAGAAATAAAATACATTGACAAGGGCGGAATAATCATTGACAAGCTCGGTAACAACGGCTATTTTGTTGAGACATATTACAAGTTGAGCGAAGGTGCGCTTGAATCGCTGCTGGAATTTGAAATTGACTCAAGAGACGAAAACTCATTATATTATGTTGACGGCGAAGAAATACCGAAGGCTAAGTATAATTCTCTTGTTGCCGAAGCCACCGGCAAAGCGAAGATTGTTTCTTCACCCGGATATGAGAAATGCTTTGCGGTAAATAAAGAAAGCGTTGACAAAAATCTCAAATAAGACGGAGTTAAGATATTGAAAATTCTTTTGCAATTGTTTCTGGCGTTCGCGCGAATAGGAGGGCTCACCTTCGGAGGCGGGCTTGCGATGCTGCCGATGCTTAAATACGAACTGTGCGAAAAGCGTGACTGGGTTACGGAAGACGAGATTATGGACTACTATGCCATAGGTCAGTGCACACCCGGTATTATCGCCGTAAACACAGCCACATTTGTCGGTTTTAAAAAGAAGGGTATTGCGGGCGCTATTATTGCCACAATCGGTATGATTACGCCTTCAATAATAATAATTCTGCTTGTTGCCACGGTTCTTAATGTATTTATGGGCAACGAGATATTGATGCACGCTCTTGCGGGAATCCGCGCGGCCGCCTGCGCCCTTATAGCGAGCACAGTCGTAACGCTCGCGAGAAAAGGAATAACAGACATTATCTGCGGCGCAATTTTCGTTGCCGCTCTTCTCCTCTCATATTTTCTGCATATTCCGAGCATTGCGATTATCGCCGTGAGCGGAATAATCGGA
>CADAER010000042.1 GCA_902787025.1 Oscillospiraceae bacterium
TTCTGTTTCATTATCCAGCGCAGCGTTTCAACGCCGCCGTCGCCGTTACGGTCGATGACATCTCCGAGAATCCAGAGAGTGTCATCGCCCGTAAAGCCGGATTTTTTAAGGAAAGCGCGGAATTTATCAAGGGGATATCCGTGCAGGTCGGAACATACATAAATCATCGGAAAGTCTCCTTTGAGGAAGATTTGCGCGGGGTATCAGGCGGCGAACGGAACGATTTTGCAGCTGTTTCTGATTTCGCCTATTTCGGGGGTGGTGAGAAGCTTCTTCTCGGAAAGCGCCGTGATGAGTTTATCGAGGAATTCGCTGTTGCAGGCGAGAATCTGTTTTGCTTTGAGGTAGTATTTTTCAACCTCGGCTATTGTCGCCTGCTCGATTTTGCTGTCGAGGTCGGAGGTGTTTCTGAAGCCGTATCCGTGAAGGTGCAGACCGCAGATGCCGTCGTTTTCAATCATTTTCGACACGATGCCGAACACGCTGTCGAGGTCGGCGGCGGCGCCTCCGTGATTTATGCCGAATTTGTTTTCGACAGCCGCCATTCCGCCGAGTCCGGTAATCGCGCGGATTACGGCGTTTTCAAAGGGCGGAAGGGAGTTTACATTGCAATACGCGGTGAAGCCGTCGCGGTCGCCGCCTCTGAGACCTCCTACGGAAACGAGGGTGACTGAGCCGGGATCGAGAATCTCGGAAATAACGGCGTGTCCCGCTTCGTGGCAGGCGACTCTCAACAGCTGGGCATCGGGCGCGGTTGATGAATAATAGTCATCGTCGTCATCTTCGTCATCGTCTTCGTCACGGGTTTCGCCATACATATCCCTGAGATAAGCGCGCATAAAGTGACTCATCGAGATTTTGTCTTTTCTGTCAAAGCCCGCGTAAAGACCCGCTTCATTGATGATCGTCTCGAGCTTCGCGCAGGAGTGGCCGTCCATAAGACGGGCGATATATTTTTTGTCAACATCATCCGCGAGGTTTTTGCCTTCGAGATAGTGCGAGATGATTTCGAGTGCGTCCGCGCCTTTCGGAGCGCTGACGCGCAGACGCCTGTCAAATCTGCCCGCTCTGAGAAGGGAGCGGGGAAGGCAGTCGGTTCTGTTCGCGGTCGCGAGCACGAAGACATCGCTTCCCTTTATGGAGTCGATGCAGCTCTGGACGGTGACATATTCGTCGGTGTCCCTGTGCCTTGAATCGCCGTTCGCGAATTTGTCCATATCGTCAAGGAAGACGATTGACGGGGCGTTTTCTTTAGCTTCAGAGAAGACCCTTGTGATTTCGCTTACGAACGCGCCGTCGGGTTTGTTCTTTCTGCAAATAAAAGCCTTTCTTCCGCTCGCTTCGATAAGGCAGGCGGACATAAGGGTTTTGCCTACGCCGGGCTCTCCGTGAAGAAGAAGTCCGCGGGGAGCGTTAACGCCGAGTTTTTTATAAACATCGCTGTTTTTAAGGCAGTCTGCAATCTGTTCGAGTTCTTTTTTCTCCGATGAATAACCGATGATTTTGTCAAATTCTTTCATTTTCGTTCTCCTTTTTCATTAATCAATCACTCGTTTTTCTGTCTGATACGGGAATCGGATGCGGTTGCTGCATCCGGTGACGTCACTTCCCGTCTGCAGTTGTATTATACCACGGAGGGTGTCCCATTTTCGCCACACCGGACAGTTTTTACCGGACATTTTTCAGCGAAAGGGATTTAACCGCGGCCGCAGAGTTTCCGTATTCCCGACGGCTTTATAATACAATAATGTATGTTCCGTTTTTGAACCATAGAAAAAGAAAGACCCGCGCGGACGGGTGGCTTGAAAAGGTGTGGGATTGTAATAAGTGAGTTGAGGGGGTGGGGGATAAGGACCTCTCGTAATTCAGCCCAAATCAGAGATTTGGTGAATTACGGAGGACCTTGTTACTCACGAAAGTTCGTAATAAGAACCTCAACGCGTTGCGTTGAGAACCTTGTTACTCGCTGACGCTCGTAATATGGGATTCAGTTGCTTCGCGACAGAATCCTCTTCAATGCAGACGAAAAAATCAGTTCATCCGATAAGATGAACTGATTTTTTGGCTGGGGAATAGGGATAAGTCTTTGCTTCGCAAATCCTTGCATCCTCGGCGACCGTTGCAGGTCAACGGTGCCCGCCTCGGACTTCGCGTCTGAAAACAGTCCACCGGACTGTTTTCTTAACGCCGCTCACCCTCTCAGTGTTCGAATCCCTCTATGTAAAGAAACGACCTGCCTTTATAAGGCAAGTCGTTTCTTGGCTGGGGAATAGGGATTCGAACCCCAACAGGCAGAGTCAGAGTCTGCAGTGCTACCATTACACAATTCCCCAATATTCGCGGTTGCAAATAACTATTATACACAGGAATTGAAAAAAGTCAACAATTATTTTCACACAATTAAAAATAATGTGTTTTTGTCAAATACCTATTCTATTTTTCAATGTGTTATGCTATTATATTCAATGTCGGGGGATGTCCCCGGAAAAACAGACCGTCAGCTGAAAAAGAGGACGGTATTTTAAGTATATTTAAAATATTTTCAGAAGAATATTCAGAAGAATATCCACGGTTATTGTTTTGAAAAATATGATTTCCGCGGGATTTGTGCGGTGATGAAATGAGAGTTATTAAACCCGGAGAAAAACTTGATACAAAGGAGCTGCGCCGTTTCGCGAAAATCGCGGGCGAGGCGTATGTAAACGATCCCGTTCACTCATACGCCACGAAAAACCCCGAACGGAGGAAGCGCTTCGTTTATCATTTTATGATGGAGCGACTGAACACCTCGAACGGCGAGGATTACATTTATATTGACGACGAAAACGACGCGATGTGCGTATGGCGTCAGGCTCACAACGAATACGGAGTAATCGATTTTCTGAAATGCCCCGACTGGCTTTATCTCTACTGGTTCTGGCCGAACACCCTGCGGACTCTCGCGGCATACGCTCCGCTGGATGTCAAAAAATTCAGCGAGAACACATGGATAATCTCGCCTGTTTTCGTCAGTCCCGAAAAGCAGGGCAAAGGAGTTGCGACAAGGCTCATAAAACAGGGCATTGAGGATTTAAGCAAACTCGGTTATGATTTCGGGCTTGAGGCGCAGGATGACAAAAACATCGCTTTCTATAAGAAACTCGGTTTTGAGCCCGTCGGGAAGGACACTTACAAAAACGGACTCATAACACATACATATATGGTTTATAAAAAAGACTGAGAAAAAATCAAGACGGCGGAAACGCCGTCTTGTTGCATATTTATAATAACATAAAACCCGAGAAAAAACAAGTCTGTTATTTACGCTTCGCGGGTGATATAATGCAGACTGCGGACATATTTTTTGTTTTTGCAACCCCGAAACATACAAAACTGCATTTTTGATTATTGTATTATTAAATATTCTATATTATAATTAATATGAATATTCAGGAAAACGGAGTGAATACCGTATGATGAAAATAATCGCGTTTCTGACCGCGCTCATAGCGCTGTTTTACACGCCGACTCCCGTAACGAAGGTCAATCCCGAAAAGCTGCCCGAAGCGGTTTCGCAAAGCGACATTACGGTTATGACATACAACCTCAAGGTTTCGGGCGTGGGACAGTATGCTCCCGACAAGCGCGCTCCCCTGCTCGCTGAGAACATAAGGGCTTATATGCCGGACTCTTTCGGCTGCCAGGAGGCGAGTGTTTCCCTGCTCGCCATGGTGAGCGGAGAGCTTGAGAGCGACTACGCCTATGTCGGTCTTGGCAGGGACAAAAACAACACGGGCGAGGCGAGTCCCGTGTTTTATCTCAAAGAAAAATACGACCTTGTTGACAGCGGCACATTCTGGCTTTCGAAAACTCCCGATGAGGTTTCAAAGGGCTGGGACGCGAACTATAACAGAGTATGCACCTACGCCGTGCTGAAAAACAAGGAGACGGGCTTCACATACGCCCATTTCAATGCGCACTTCGACCATATCGGGATTATCGCGAGGCAGGAGTCAATCTCGCTCGTGACGAAGAAGATAGCGGAAATCTGCCCGGACATTCCCGTGCTTTTCAGCGGTGATTTAAATGATGAAGAAGGCTCCGTCATGTATAATATGGCGCTTGAATCGGGTCTTCGCGATTCGAAATTCCTCGCCGAAAAAACGATGGATTCCCTTACATATCACGGCTACTCCGCGTTCACGGAGGCCACGCGCACAAAGCCGATTGACTTCATTTTCGTAAATGATTTCATTACATCCGTCGCTTCATACGAGGTTGACCTGACTACTTATAACGGAATCTACCCCTCCGACCATCATCCGATAATCGTGACGCTGACGGCGTTCAACGGGTGAAACAAAACGCAACCTGAAAAAGAAAAGAGGTGAGAGCCATGTCTGAGAGAAAACCGCCCAAGAAGGACGGTTTCGGTCCCAAAAAGAAAAAAGAGCAGAAATTCCCGCCCGCGCTCTGCGAAGAGCTGCAGAAAGCGGGTCTTGCCACCGACGATCTTCTCTGCTGCTGCACGGGCGATATGGATAACGACGCCTGTTACCGCGAGGCGTGGCTCGCCTTCGATAAAAAAGGATTTTACATCGCTTTCGGAAAAAGCGAAGTTCTGAAATCGAAAAACCGTAAAAAAACACTTGAAACGAAATACACAGTCGATGAAATCACCGCCGTTCCCGTTGAGGAAATCGACTCTTTCGAACTCGAACAGTATGTTTCGACGGGCAGACTTATCCGCAACTACGACGGGGAGCAGACGAGCGTCACCCGCTTTTCGATAGGTCTCGCGGGCGATTTCGACGGTTTCAGGAAAGCGTTCGACGAATTCAAGGAAACAGGCGAATATATATATCACGGCGGCGAAGATGAAGAGCAGAACAAGTGCAAAAAATGCGGAGAACCCTGCCCGCCCGGTCAGGAATACTGCCGCAAGCACAACAAATCCTCCGCCACGGCGGTAAGGCTTTTCAAATTCTTCGGCGGCCACTGGGCGCAGATAGCCGTCATCCTTATGCTTATGATTCTCGAGGCGGCGATTTCGGTAATCGTGCCGCAGTTGAGCACCCGCACGCTATATGATAAGGTTTTCGCCAATCCCGACGGACTGACGCAGGCGCAGCTTCTGAAAATGCTCGGCTCGCTTGTGCTCGGCATAGTCGGCATAAGAGTAGTGAGAGTTCTTTTCCAGGCGACGGAAAACTGGGTGACGGGTTCCATAATGCCGCGCATTATGTTTAACCTGAAAACGAAGATTTTCAACTCGATGCAGAGGCTTTCGCTGAGCTTCTACTCGTCAAAGCAGACGGGTTCGCTTATGGACAGAATCCTGCGCGACGCGAACAACATTTACAACTTCTTCGTTGACGGCGTTCCGCAGATAATCGTCAGCATAGCGACGATGACGGGCGTGCTGATTGTGATGTTCAGAATGAGCTGGAAGTTGACGCTCCTCGCTATTTTCGCGATGCCCGTGCTTTTCCTTACTCTTGTTCTGGGCGACAGACTTTTCCGCAATATGCATCACAGGACCTGGCGCTATCAGGCGAAGGTTTCATCTATAACGAGCGACAACATAAACGGTCAGCGCGTCATAAAAGCGTTCGCGCGCGAGGATGACGAGTTTGACAATTTCAGCAAGGCGAGCGAAGAGCTGCGCAAGGCGGAGCTTCGTCTCTCGCTTGCGGAAGCGACGCTTTATCCTCTGCTCGAAATACTTGTTTTCCTGCTCTCGACCGTCGTGCTCGGCATAGGCGGAACTATGGTGGCGAAGGGTAAGATTACGACGGGCACGCTGCTGAGCTACATAGTTTACCTTGAAATGCTCAAACAGCCTTTCAGCTTTATGGCGTGGGTTTCAAACTGGTGGGCGAGATGCGCCGACTCCGCGCAGAGGGTTTTCGAGGTCTGCGACGCGAAGCCCGACATTACCGAAAAAGAGGACGCTGTCTCCCTGGACGATATGCGCGGCGATGTTGAACTGCGCGAACTCGATTTCGAATACGAACCCGCGCATCCCGTCATCCGCAGGATGAATCTTAAAATCGAGGCGGGCTGTATGCTCGGCATAGTCGGCAAGACGGGAGCGGGCAAAACCACGATAGCCAATCTTATTTCACGCCTTTACGACGCGAAAGAGGGCAGCGTGCTGATAGACGGCATCGATGTCCGCGATATAAAGCTTGAGGATATCCGCAAAAATGTCGGTATGGTCTCGCAGGATATTTACCTCTTCATCGGTTCGGTAGCCGACAACATCCGCTACGCGAAGCCCGACGCCACAATGGATGAGGTCATTGCCGCGGCGAAGGCGGCGAGCGCTCACGATTTCATCATGAAGCTTCCCGACGCATACGAAACGAGAGTGGGCTCGGGCGGTCAGCGGCTTTCGGGCGGCGAGAGGCAGAGAATCTCAATAGCGAGAACGATTATACAGAACCCGAAAATACTTATTCTCGACGAGGCTACAGCCGCCATGGACACCGAAACGGAGAGAAGAATCCAGGCGTCGCTCACAAGCCTCAAAAAAGGCAGAACGACAATAGCGATAGCGCACCGCCTTTCAACCCTGCGCGATTCCGACTATCTTGCGGTAATCGACGAGGGCAAGGTTATCGAATACGGCACATACCGCGAGCTTCTGCAACAGAAGGGCGAGTTCTATAAACAGTATAAAATCCAGTCCGAGGCGCTTAAAACAATCGGCATAATCTCTTATGAGAGCGGAGAGGCGCCGGAAGACGACGATGAAAAGAAGGAGGAATAATATGAGCGGCGAATTCAATTCACAGACAATTTCTCCCGAAACCCTCGCGACCGAATACGTCCATCCCGACAACTGCTCTTTCGCCACGGCGGAAAACGGTTTTCTTACCGCGACGATAAACGGTACTTTTTACAAGAGAGTTATTCTTTCGCGTTCTCTGCCGCTGTTTTTCCCTGACGACTACATCTGCATAACAGACGCGGACAGAAACGAGATAGGCATCATAAAGCATATTTCGGAATTTCCCGAGGAACAACAGAAAGCGATAAACAACGAGCTGTCGCAGAGATATTACTGCCCCGTCGTTGACGAGATAATCTCGGTAAAGGATAAAATGGGCAATTTCTATTTCGATGTTAAAATCGGCGAATTCAAGAAATCATTTACGGTAAAGGATATTTCGAGAAGCATAAGACAGATAGGCAATTCCGTCTATCTCACCGATATTGACGGCAACCGCTTCAAGATTGAGGATTACGAAAAAATTCCGCCGAAAAGCAGGCGGAAGATTGAACCTTATTTATATTAAACGGGAGTGAAAAACCTTGCAGGTTAAAGCGGCCTTTGACCTTGCCTCCGACGGCAGCCTGTGCGACGGCGTTCTGCTCTTTGACGGGCAGACTCTTACGGCGTCAATCGGCGAAAAGTTAATATTCACTTCACCTCTCACCGGCGGCGAGCTGAACATCCGCACCTATTCGGGATGCTCAATGCTTGAAATTGTGCCGGAGAATCCGTCTGACGATATGTCGGACTGCCTTCCCGTGTGCAGATTTTCAATGACGCGGGTAAGCGAAATCGGCGAGTTCACGAAGGTTATAAACCACTATCTGAAAACGGGAGAGGAAACGGAGATTTCCACGAAGGGCTTCAGAGTGTGTCCGAAATGCGGAAGGCACTACGCGAAGGGCCTCGACGTCTGCCTGTTCTGCGTTGAGAAAAGCTACCTTGCGAAGCGGCTTTTCGGCATAGCGAAGCCATATTCGAAGCAGTTCCTTTTCGCGAGTTTTCTTGTTCTGTGCTCAACGGGTTTCGGCGTAATGCTCCCGATTATCAATTCAAGAATAGTGGACTACGGTCTGAGCGCCGAGGCGATTTCGCGCGGCACGGCCGTTCACGATATAGTTTTATACGCGGTCCTTCTGGGCGCGACGCAGATATTCGGACAGTTTTTCAGAATGCTCAGCCAGCGCAGGGCGAACAAAATCAGCACCTCGCTGTCAAATGAACTGACGGCGGGCGACCTTATGAAGCGCATTTCACGCGATACCGAAACAGTCAAGGGCTTCATCACCGAGCAGGGTATGTATGCGCTCGAAAAGCTCGTGATGTTCATTGTTGTTTTCGTTATTCTTATGCGGATAAGCCCGATTCTCACATTCTTCGTCATTCTTCCCATCCCGTTTGTAGTTTACGCCATGCGTAAATTCTGGACTTTCATACACATAAGATTTGAAAAGCAGTGGCGCCGCGCGTCAAGGGCGGATTCCATTCTTCACGATATCGTGCGCGGAATAAGAGTGGTCAAGAGTTTCGGCAGCGAAGACAGGGAGATTGAAAAATTCGCCTCCGTCAGCCGACAGCTCGCGGATATATCCGTCAGCAACGAGCATCTGTGGGCGGTGACCTTCCCCTTTATGTTCTTCTTCACGGGTATAGGCGAGTTTTTCGTGCTGTATATCGGCGGCAGAGGAGTTCTCAACGGCACGATGACGGCAGGTCAGCTGCTGGAATTCAGCCTGTTTTTAGGATATCTCTATCAGCCGCTTACATGGGTCGCGTTTCTGCCGAGAAAGCTCGGCGAGCTTACGACAAGCTTAATCAAAATATTCGAAATCACAGATGAGGTCTCCGATGTCGAGGACAGCGAGAATCCGATACCCGCGCAGCTCGGCGGCGACATTGTCTTCAAGGATGTTCAGTTCGGCTACAAGGCATACGAGCCTGTTCTGCGGGATATAAACCTTACAGTAAAGCAGGGCGAGATGATAGGTCTTGTCGGCCATTCGGGAGCGGGCAAATCCACTCTCATCAACCTGATTATGCGTCTTTATGACACGGATACGGGCACGATAACCGTGAACGGCAACGACATAAGAGATATGGCGCAGGGCGAATACCGCGAAAAAATCGGTGTCGTGTTCCAGGAAACCTTCCTGTTCTCAGGCACCGTCTATGACAATATAGCCTACGCGAGGAAAAACGCCGAACCGGGTGAGGTCATCGCGGCGGCAAAGGCGGCGAACGCGCACGATTTCATAATGAAGCTGCCGGACGGCTACAATACTTTTGTCGGCGAGAACGGTCTTAACCTTTCGGGCGGCGAGCGGCAGAGAATCTCGATTGCGAGAGCGGTTCTCAGGAACCCCGAAATACTGATTCTCGACGAGGCGACAAGCGCTCTCGACCCCGAGACGGAGAGTTCGATTCAGGACGCGCTCGCGAAACTCGTCAAGGGCAGAACAACCTTTGCCATAGCGCACAGGCTCGCGACCCTGCGAAACGCCGACAGGCTTGTGGTTATTGAAAAGGGAAGAATAGCGGAAACGGGCTCGCACCGTGAACTGCTTATGCGAAACGGTATTTACGCGAATCTCGTCATGGCGCAGAGGCAGACGGCAAAACTTACAAAGTGAGGGGAAAACAGATGAAGACATTAAAAAAACCGGTTTCAATAATTCTCGCGGCTTTGATTCTCTGCGGGTGCTTTATAACCGCGTTCGCTTCGGACGGCTTCTCCTATATAGAAGCGGACGGGGAAATCGTTATCACCGGTTATTCGGGGACTGAAAAGAATCTTGTTATCCCCGGCGAAATCGACGGTATGATTGTAAATGTCATTAATTCGAACGCTTTCAAGAATCTTGACATTGAATCGGTTGTGATTCCCTCTTCGATCGTAACAATCGGCTCATACGCGTTCAAGGGCTGCTCGAAGCTCACAAGCGTTGAGTTTGAAGAGGACAGCTCGCTTGAAATAATAGATATGAGCGCCTTTCAGTCCTGTTCGTCGCTTAAATCAATAGTCATCCCCGAGGGCGTTCAGTTTGTCGAAAGAACCGTTTTCGCGGGCACTCCGCTTGAGGAAATCACAATTCCGTCAAGTCTCAACTATTTTTACGACACAAGTATAGTAACCGAGATAGGCTCGCTGACAAATCCCGACGAGGAGCATATTATCATCAATTACGGCGGAACGGCGCAGCAGTGGAGCGACCTTGTTACGAACAGCGCGCCTTATGCCGATCTGAGCGTTTTCAGAAATCTTTTGTGGAGTGTTGACTCGGAGCCTTATGTCAATTTATATCTGAGACCGGGCATAACGATTACCGCTCCCGACGACCCCGTGAAGGACTACTACACTTTCAGGGGCTGGGTGAAGCAGGGAACAACAGCCACGGTTGACGGCTTCGGCAGGATGCCCGACAGCGATCTGCGCTACAATGCGAAATTCACTCCCGTAAACTATATCGCTGCATTCGTGGCGGACGGCAAGGAAATCAGAAAGGTCACTTTCACGGTTGAGACGACCGCTCTCAACGAGCCCGCCGTTCCCGAAAAAGAGGGATATACGGGCGCGTGGGAGAATTACACTCTCGCCCCGCGCAATCTGACAATAAACGCGGTTTACAAGGTCAACAAATATAACATTACTTTTATTTACGGCGAAAACACCGTAACAAATCAGGTTGAATACGGCGCGCCCGTAAAGACTCCCGAGGTTGAGGAGAGAGTGGGTTACGATTTCGTGTGGACTCCTCCCGTGCCAGCGACAATGCCCGCGAAGGACCTGACCTGCACGGGGGAATACGAAAAGCAGATTTATCAGGCGAAGCTCTACGCGGACGGAAAACTTGTCGGGACGATACCGTACTACTACGAGCAGGAATCCATTCAGCTTCCCGAGGTGCCCGCGAAAGAGGGGCATACTGGAGAGTGGCTTCCGTATTCGCTCGATGTAGGCGGCACCGAGATTTTCGCCGAATACACCGTAAACACCTACACGGCAACCTTTGTTTACAACGGTGAGCAGACCGTTTACAATGTCAAATTCGGCTCGGCGGTGAAAGCGCCTTCCGTTCCCGCGAAGAAGGGTTATAAATTCGTGTGGAGCCCCGCCGTTCCCGCGACAATGCCCGCTAAGAATATTACAATAAACGGCAGTTATGTCTGCGTGAGCGAGGTAAAGATTCTCAAGAACACGGGCAGTAAAAAAATCGATTACGGCTACTCCCTTGTGCTTTACGCCGACGCTTCCGATCTTCCCGACGGAGCGAAATTAGTCTGGAGTATGGGCGGCAGGGACGCGACAGGCAATGAATTCAGCACGGGCGCTCTCAAAGACGGCGCGACGGTTACGCTCAAGCTCGTTGACAAAGACGGCAAACCGATCAAAGACGCAAAGGGAGACGAAATAAAAGACACAGAGACAGTAACGGTAAACGGCGGATTTTTCAAAATCCTGGTCTGGTTCTTCAGGAACCTTTTCAAAGCCGATATGACGGTGTATCAGAAATAACATAAACAGAAAAACGGCAGTCGGATGACTGCCGTTTTTTAATGTCGAATTATTAATTACAAATTACAGATTATGGGGCTTCGCCGGGGTTTTATTTATTGGATGCTTAAAGAATCGCGTTGCCTTCGTCGTTTATGCAGAGCATGCAGATTCCCGCTATCATATTGACGAACAGCAGCGAGCAGATTTTGAAGCCGAGGGTCATGGGCTCGCCGTTGTCAAGGCTGTGGAACGCCTTTACGGTCATGGGAATACACCAGAAAAGCGGGATGATGAGCCAGCCGAAGGTGACGCAGCCGACAATCATAAACGCCTTGATGAGAAGTTTGATTACATCGCTTGTCTGCGCGGCTGAGTTTGACTGCTGATAGGGCTGATTATACTGATAGGCGTTGCCTGCGCCCACTCCGCCGTGATCCTCCGCTCTGTATGAGTAGGGGTTGCGGTTCGGCGCGCCGTATTGAGCGTTGTTATACTGAGGGGGTTCGTTGTATGTTCCGCTGTTATAACCGGGAGCCTGTGGGGCGGGATTGAAAGCGTAACCGCACACGATGCAGAAATCCGCGTCGGCGCTGACTCTCGCTCCGCACTGCGTGCAGAACTTGAACGCGGACTCGTCAACGGGCGGGGCCGCGACGGGTTCGGTGTAGGCGGGTTCTTCGACAGCCGCCGTTTCAACCGCGGGTTCAGCGGACTCTGCCGCGATTTTCGCGCCGCAGTTTGAGCAGAACTGACTGCCGTCGTTTATCAACGCTCCGCATTGAGTGCAATACATACAGGTTCCTCCTTATCTGATGATTATGCTGTCTCTTTCGGGACCTACCGAAACATAACCGATTCTGCAACCTATCTGCTCCTCGATGAAGAGCACGTATTTTCTTGCCGCTTCGGGGAGATCCTCCCATTTGCGAACGCCTGAGATATCGGTCTTCCAGCCGTCCATATATTCAATGACGGGCTTCGCGCTGTCAAGCACGCAGGGGAACGGGAATTCGTCCGTTTCCTTGCCGTCAACGATATATTTCGTACATACGGGGATTTTATCCATATAACTGAGAATATCCATTTTGGTAAGCGCTATGTTCGTGGCGCCCTGGCACTCAACGCCGTAACGGGTGGCGACTATGTCGATGGGGCCGACTCTGCGGGGTCTGCCTGTCTTCGCGCCGTATTCGCCGCCTGCCTCGCGGAGTTTCTCGGCCTCCTCGCCGAACCACTCGCAGGTGAAAGGACCCTCGCCCACGCAGGTGGAATAAGCCTTTACGACGCCGACGACCTCGTCGATTTTAGCCGAGGGAAGTCCCGAACCGACGGGAGCGTAAGCGGCGATGGGGTTTGACGAGGTGGTGTAGGGATGAATGCCGTAATCTATGTCGCGGAGCGAACCTAACTGAGCCTCGAACAGAATGCTCTTGCCCGCCTTCTGCGCGTCGCGAAGGAAGATGCCCGTATTGCAGATGAAGGGCTTGATTTTCTCGCCGTAATCCTCAACCCATTTCATAAGCTGTTCCATTGTTACGGGCTCCGCGCCGTAAACCTTTGTGAGAGTGAGATTCTTCCACTCCATAAGGTCGGCGAGGTGCGCTTTGAGATGCTCGGGGTAAAGAAGCTCGCCCGCGAGTACGGTCTTTTTCTGGAATTTATCCGAATAGAACGGCGCTATGCCCTGACGGGTTGAGCCGAATTTTTTATCCTTGAGTCTTGCCTCCTCGAGACCGTCGAGGTCGCGGTGCCAGGGGAGAACGAGAGAAGCGCGGTCGCTGATTTTAAGGTTTTCGGGTGTGATGGAAACGCCCTGCGCGACAACTTCCTCAATCTCTTTCCAGAGGTTTTCGCAGTCGAGCGCGACGCCGTTGCCCAGAATATTGACAGCGCCCTTTGTAAATATGCCGGAAGGCAGGAGGTGAAGAGCGAATTTGCCGAATTCGTTTATGACGGTGTGGCCCGCGTTGCCGCCGCCCTGATAGCGGACAACGACATCGTAATCCTTTGTAAGCAGGTCAACCATTCTGCCTTTTCCTTCATCGCCCCAGTTGATACCGACAATAGCACAGTTAGACATTAAACATTTCCTCATTTTCCGGGAGAAAACTCCCAAATTTTATTAACCAGTCCATTATATCATTATGTGGAATTATTTTCAACAAATATATATCAAAAAAGAACAATCATCCAAGATTTTTTTGTTTACGCGAGGCCCTTTTCGTCAAGCCAGTTTTTTGCCAGCACATAGGTCTGCCTGCCGTCGTGCGACATATATGAGCTGTGGTCCGCGCCCTTTATGACCGCCATATCGCTGCCCTTTATGTTTTCGTGAATATAGACCGTGTCGCTCAGCCACATAATATCAAACTGACCGCTGACTATATAGGCGGGGCAGGTTACTTTTGAAAGAAACCCGGGCGTGAAGTCGGGAAGCTCGAGCATCATATCGTTCAACTTGTCGGGCTTGAACATGTTCGCGATCCGAACGCCGAGCGGGAAATACGGCTTGAAGGTGCCGGGATTCGAATTCGCCCCGCAGGCGATTATCGCGCCTGCCGCGTCTGGGTAAAGAGCCGCGAGGGTGATGGCGTTTATCGCGCCGTCGCTGTGCCCGATAATAATGGGCTTATCAATATCGAGCGCCTCAATAAATTCGTTCAGGTCGCCTGCCATAAGATCGTAGGAAATCACGCCGGGGTCGCTGCTTTTGCCGTGACAGCGGCTTTCGGGAAGATAAACGGTATAATCGTTCGCGAGATACTGCGCCGCCTCTTTGAGAGAGTTCGCGCTGCCGCCGTTGCCGTGAACGAGGATGACCGCCTTTTCGCCCGTGCCGTAAACGAGGTAGTGCATTTTCACTTCGCTGAGTTCGATGTAATCATCCTTTACGGGTTCCTCAACGGGAGCGGGAAGGGACGAAATGTCAAGGATTATCGCGTTGTATTTCGCGGGATTGACAATGAAATCAATCTGGGAGGCGAACCCGCTGAAAAAGGTTGTGATAATCAGCATAATACCGGTAAACGCTTTCATATTTCAATCTCAACTCCGATACTGCCCGAAAAAGCTTTGCGGACGTCTCCGCAGACTATTTCGGCTTTTATTCTTTCATCGGCGCAGGCTTTTATTGAGGCCTTGCCGTTTTCCTTTCTGATTTCAACGCCGATTTCGCCATTCGCCGTTGTGATATGACCTTTGACATAATTGAGGCCGTCAACGAGGCAGGGCGAAATGACAACCTTCTCAAAGCCCGCCGAATCGTCGGGCTGACGGATGCCGAGAAGATAAGTGAAGAGATATTTCGTGACCGCGCCGAACATCGGGTGGTTTTTGGAGCTTTCGCCGTTCCAGTTTTCCCAAATTGTGGTAGCGCCGTTTCTTGCCATAAAGTCAAACGAGACCTCGCCCTTGCTGCTCAGCAGGTCGAAAGCGAGTTGCGCCTCGCCGTTTGCGAAAAGCCAGCCGACAAGGGCGGGTGTGGCGATTATGCCCGTGTCGAACATACCGAGACGGCGGTATTTTTCAACCACTTTTCTGTGAACGCCCTCGTTGCCGTTGCCTATCTGAAGAGCGAGGCAGGAGGCGCCCTGAACATCGCCGCAGTAGGCTCTCTGCTGGGGGCTGAAATAGGCGATGTCTATCGCTTTTTTTACTTTTTCGATTCTTTCGTCAAGGTGCTGTGTTTCGCTCTCCCTGCCGAGAATTGAGCCGATTTCCTTTACGGTCTGCATAAAGCCGGCATAAAGGCAGGTGTTTACATAGGTTTCGGGAATTTTAATCGGGTCGGGGGGACACCAGTCGCCCAGGCACCAGCCGTCCTTTTCCTCGTGCCAGACAAGGCCGTTGTCGCTCCTCATTTCAAGGTAGTCAAGGAAACGGAGCATTTTCGGGAAGAACTCGCCGAGCAGTTCAATGTCGCCGTAGATTTTATAAAATCTGTAAGGCACTTCGACTATCGCTCCGCCCCAGCCCGCGGGTCCGCCGCCTCCGCCCATAAGGGGAGCGGTGTGCGCGACATGGCCTGTTTCGATGCACTGGCTGTCGGAAATATCATATAACCATTTGCGGTAGAATTCTTTGCAGTCGAGCATAAGCATAGCCGCCTCGCAGCAGAGCTGGCCGTCGCCCGTGTAGCCGAGGCGCTCCCTGTGCGGGCAGTCCGACGGCACGCCCGCGTGCATATTGCAGAGCTGTGTGTTGATGTAGGCGTTATAGAGCCAGTTGAGCTGATGGCTGTCGCTTTCAAAAGAGGAGGTTACGGGGCAGTCGGAGTGAACGACATCAACGCGCACGACCTCGGCGTCGCCTTTAACTTTGAACCAGCGGAAACCGTGCCAGGTGAAGTGCGGGAAATATTCCCTGTCCTCGCCGTCGGTGACAAACACCTCGGTCTGGTAATCCTCCCTGAAATGCATACCGAAATTGGGTTTGTCGTAAATATCCTCGGCGTAGCTTACCGTGATTTTCTCGCCCTTTTTCGCGCATTTCACAACTGCGTAGCCCGCTGTATTTTCGCCCGCGTCATAAAGCCTTGTTTCGCCGTCATCCTCAACGAGGACGGGCGTGAGCGACTTTATGACTTTATCCGAGGGGGCGTACTGAATTTCATAATTGCTTTCGGGCGTTTCAATCTCCCTTGACGGAGCGAAATCGTCGCCGTCATAGTCCGCCGTCATATAATTCGCGGGCAGCAGGGTGTAATCGTGCTTTTCGCCGTTGTAAAGGCAGATTTCGGTGATGAATCCCTTGTGCGAGAGAGTCGAGAAATCGGATTTCACATCGCCGCTCAGCTTTTCGATAACATAGCAGAGCTTGGGCCTGCCGTATGTGACATAGCCCTCGGCGTCGCGGTAGTCGTTGCAGTAGTAACCCGGTCCGAGCGTGATTACAAGCACGTTTTCGCCGCTGACAAGATACTCGGAAATGTCGTATTTCACACAGTAGGTGCGGAAAGACAGTTTATCGACAAGCGGGTATTCAAACTTCGACAGGTCCCTGTAATTGTAGTTTGAGGCGTTGGGAGTAAGCAGGTCGTCGCTTACCTTTCTGCCGTTTATATAGAGCCGAAAAAAACCGAGACCGCAGACCAGAGCGGTCGCAGTCTCGCCTCTGACGGCTGTGAATGTCTTTCTGAAAACGGGTGCGCTGCTGCCGTAGCAGTCGATAAAACGCGCGCCCTTGAAAAGTTCGGTTCCCTTCATTTCACTCACATCCCGTAAATATATGGTTTTTGATTTTTATTCTGTTTCCTCACCGGCGTCTTCCGTTTGCGCGGGTGTTTCGGAAATAATGCTTTCAGCCTCTTGCGCGATTTCCTGAGCGGGTTCCTCAACCGCCTCGACCTCGTCGGTCTTTTCCGCGGCGCTGTTTGCTTCGCGCACATAGGCGTAGATGGGTTCAAGCCTTTCTTTCGTAAGCGGGAAGAAGAACTTGTAAAGAATGAAGATGAGCGTATATACAATCGCGGGAATAAGCGTGCAGACCTTGAGTATTCCTTCGCTTATGCCGGGCTTGTAGCCGATTTTAGCCATCTCTTCGGTGTAGCCCACCATACCGAGCAGAGTGAGTCCGCCGTAATCCGCGGCGGTCTGACCCAACTTGCGGCAGAAGGTGTAAACCGCGTAAATCGCGCTCTCGCTTCTCTCATGGGTTTTATATTGCTGATAGTCGATGACATCCGCGACAACCGCCCAGTTCGTGATTGAAACGAAGGAGTAGCCGAAGCCGATGACAAAGAGAAGAATCATAAAGAGCCACGCCTGGTCTCTGCCGGGTTTTATAACATAGGTTGCGATAGCGGCTGCCGCCGAGAAGAACGCGCCGACCTGGCTGAGTTCCTTTTTGCCGTATTTTTTGCTGAGTTTCGGCACAAAGAAAATCATAATCGCGACGGGCAGATACTGGGCGACCGTGCCGAGAATTGAAAGCCTTGTGTCACAGAAGTAGTTTTTGTAAAGATACTGGTTGAGAGAGGAGAACTGAAGCTGACCGCTGATGAGAATGCCTGTTACGGCAAGCACGACGAACGGTCTGCTCTTTATCATTGAGCCGTAGGTCTTTTTAAGGTTTACCTGCGGATTCGGTTCGGAGGGCACGCGCTCTTTGGTTGTGGCGTAGCAGACAAGATAAGCCGTGACGGAGAACACCGCCATAATGAGAGCGAAGAGGAACATTCCCCTGCCGTTCGCGACATCGTATGTGCCGCCTGCTCCGTCGTCAACCTTTGTGTAAACAATCATCGGGGCGAGGAGAAGGGGCGCCGCTCCGCCCACGCCGCTGCCTATTGCGCGGAAAGTGGAGAGCAGGGTCCTGCCGTCGGGGTCATCGGTTATAACCGAGGCGAGCGAGCCGAAGGGGACGTTCATACCCGTATAGAGCATACCGAAAGCGATATATGTCGCGTAAGCGAAGGCGAGGAAGACGCCCTGGCTCTGCGTGAGTTTGTCGATTCCGAAAAAGCAGAGCAGTTCCGAAATGGCAAGCGGGATTGAAACGGTAAGCAGATAGCGGCGGTATTTGCCGTTTCTGCCGGGTTTTCTCTTTGCGACAATCGCTCCCCAGAGAGGGTCGTTTACCGCGTCCCAGAGTCTTGTGAAAAGGAAAAGATTGGCAACGGTCGGCTTTGCCCTGAGTTTGAGCACGTCGGTCAGGAAAACCTTGAGATAAGAGCTGACATAGGTGAGCACAAACATATTGCCCGCATCGCCTATCATATAGCTCAGGCCGTCTTTTATGCCTATGTGATTGGGATGAACGGGCTTTTCATCAGGCAGTTTTCTGTCTTTTGCCATAAAACCACTCCTTCAATAAATACTGTCTATATAATATAACACATTTCAAATTAAATCAACCTGTTAATGAGCAATAAAAAACAGACCGCCGCGGCGGTCTGTTTCCCGTGTTTTTGTTATCAGTCGATTTTCGGAAGTTTTGCTCTGTAAGCGGCAAGTTCCTCGTCGGTGGGGATGTAGTCATCCATTTTGCCGTCGTGATATTTTTCATAAGCGACCATATCGAAATAGCCCGTGCCGGTAAGACCGAAGACGATTGTCTTCTCTTCGCCTGTCTCTTTGCATTTGAGAGCCTCGTCAATGGCTGCCTTGATTGCGTGCGAGCTTTCGGGAGCGGGAAGGATGCCTTCAACTCTCGCGAACATTTCCGCGGCGTCGAAAACATCGGTCTGCTTCGCCGAAACGGCTTCCATAAGACCGTCGTCATAAAGCTGGGAGAGAATGGAGCTCATACCGTGGTAGCGAAGACCGCCCGCGTGGTTGGGAGCGGGGATGAAGTCGCTGCCGAGAGTGTACATCTTAGCGAGCGGGCATACCATACCTGTGTCGCAGAAGTCATAAGCGTAAACGCCTCTTGTAAGGCTCGGGCAGGACGCGGGTTCTACGGCTATAATTCTGTAATCCGCCTCGCCTCTGAGTTTCTCGCCCATAAAGGGAGCGATAAGACCGCCGAGGTTGGAGCCGCCGCCTGCGCAGCCGATGATTATATCCGCTTTTTCGCCGAGTTTGTCGAGAGCGGCCTTTGTTTCAAGACCGATTATCGACTGGTGAAGGAGAACCTGGTTGAGAACGCTGCCTAAAACATAGCGGTAACCGGGGGTTGAGGTCGCGACCTCAACGGCTTCGGAAATGGCGCAGCCGAGAGAACCTGTTGTGCCGGGATGCTCAGCGTTTATCTTTCTGCCGATGTTTGTGTCGTTTGAGGGGGAGGGAACAACGCTCGCGCCGTAGGTGCGCATAACCTCGCGGCGGAAGGGCTTCTGCTCGTATGATACTTTGACCATATAGACCTTGCAGTCAAGACCGAAGAACGAGCAAGCCATTGAAAGAGCCGTTCCCCACTGGCCCGCGCCCGTTTCGGTAGTTACGCCTTTGAGACCCTGCTTCTTGGCGTAATATGCCTGGGCGACGGCGGAGTTGAGCTTGTGGCTGCCGCTTGTGTTGTTGCCCTCGAATTTGTAGTAAATCTTCGCGGGAGTGCCGAGCTTTTCCTCAAGGAAGTATGCGCGGACAAGCGGTGACGGACGGAACATCTGATAAAAATTGTAGATTTCATCGGGAATGTCGAAATAAGGGGTGTCGTTGTCGAGTTCCTGCGCGATAAGCTCTTCGCAGAAAACGGGAGCGAGTTCCTCAGCCTTCATCGGCTGATGTGTTCCGGGGTTGAGAAGCGGTGCCGGTTTGTTCTTCATATCGGCACGCAGGTTATACCACTGCTTCGGAATCTCCTCGAAATCAAGGTAGGTTTTGTAGGGGATCTGTCTGTCTTTCATTTTTGTTTTTCCTTTCGTATATAGATTTTTTGTCAGCGCCGGGAAAAAACAAAAAATCCCGTCCCGGCAAAATGCCGGGACAGGATAATATCCTGCGGTGCCACCCAGCTTGACGTTTTTCAACGCCCGCTCAACGCATCTGACAATGCCGACTTTTATTCACGGGGAGTCCTGCCCCGTCTCGCATACTCCGCAAAAGCGTTTCCGCTCGCCCTCGGAAGGCCATTCAATTCATTGTTTTCTGCCGCATTCACAGCAACCGCGGCTCTCTGAGAGAAAAGTCCTGAACCTACTTACCCTTCTTCATCGGTTTACCCGATTAAATCACAAAATTTAACCGATGTCAAGATTTTTTTTGAAATTTTTTCGGAAAAGGCGAATAAAGAACATTCGCCCGCCGCTGTGTTTTGTTTTGGAAACGGAAAACCGCGGTCAGTTCAGAAACGAGAAAATGCCCGCGTGGTAGTAAATGTCGTAAATCCAGGCGAACGCCGGCATAATGAGGTTGAATCCTCTGATAAACGGGAAAAGCAGGTAGTCGAGAAGCCTGTCTTTGAGTTCCATCGGGTTTTCGTCAACCGTCTTTTCGCGTTCCTCTCCGAAAAGTCCTTCGGGAACGCAGGAAACAAACGCGTCGGGCTGTTTTACGCCGAGAGCGTAAAGCGCTATTGCCGAAACATCGCGGTTGTGAGCGCTTTCGGCTATTCTGCCCTTGTTTACTGTTTTGCCCGCGACGGCAAGAACGGCTGAGCTTTCCTCAACGGTCTGACCGCCGTGACCGTCGGTTGTTTCGCCGTGATCCGCGACAACAATGAACAGGCTGTTTTTCATAAGGCCCGCCTTTTCAACGGCGTCATAAATCTTGCCGAGATTGACATCCATTGTTTCGACTGCCGCGTAGTATTCGTCGCTGAAACCGCCGTAGGTGTGCGCGGCGTGATCGACATCGTCAAGCTGAACAAACATAAGGTCGGGAGCGCTGCCGAACGACACATTGTTTATAACCTCGTCAACAACGAGAGTGTCGGTGAAGCGGTTGACCTTTTTGACATTGATATCGTTTTCGATTATGCCGTAATTTATGTTCGGCCAGTGGCATATCGAAACGAGTTTAGCGTCGGGCTTCGCCTGACGGGTGTAATAGAAAATGCTGTGGTATTCATCCGCCGAGGTGTGCGGATTCTTCTCGGTCGAGTCATTTGTCATACCGTGCGTTTCGTAGTCAACGCCGAGCAGAATCGAACCCCAGTTCTGCGCGCTGGTGGTGATATACTCGGTTTTCGCGTTGTGAATAAAGGCGTTGTCGGCGAAAATGCGGTCAAAGTTGGGGGAATTGACCTTTTCAAACGCCGCGCCCGCGCCGTCTATACCGATGATGAACACGTGCTCGTAAGCGCCGAAGCTGCCGTCAGCCTGCGCGGAAAACGCGGGAACGCAGCACATAAAAGCGAGCAGTAAGGCTAACGCGAGTGAAATTGTTTTTTTCATTTTTCTCATCCTTTCGGGGAAAGTTTTCTGTTTTATAATAACACTGTTTTGTCTTATTATCAATAATCCGCTTTATTTTTATTGTAAAAACAGCGGCGGTTATGTTGCATAATCGGAAAAATAATGATAAACTGATTTTCGAGGTGATTTTAATGTTTGACGTTGAAAAAACCACAAAGGAGTGCGTTGAATGGATACGCGGCTTTTTTGAGGAAAACGGCAAAGGCTGCAACGCGATTGTCGGCATTTCGGGCGGAAAAGACAGTTCCGTCACTGCCGCGCTGTGCGTTGAGGCTCTCGGAAAAGACAGAGTGGTGGGCGTGCTTATGCCCTGCGGCGAGCAGAGCGATATAGATATGGCATACGCGCTTGTGAACCATCTCGGAATAAAGCATTTTGAAATAAATATTCAGGCGGCGGTTCACGGCGTGCTTGAACAGCTTGACGTTCTGCCTGAGGTCAGCGTGCAGACAAGAACGAATCTGCCCGCGAGAATCCGTATGTCCGTGCTTTACGCGGTAGGTCAGAGTATGAACGGCAGGGTCGCGAACACCTGCAACCTTTCGGAGGATTATGTCGGCTACGCAACCCGTTACGGCGACGCGGCAGGCGATTTCAGCCCGCTGTGCGAGCTGACGGTGGGCGAGGTCAAGGCAATCGGCAGATATCTCGGTCTGCCCGAATTCCTTGTTGAAAAACCGCCGATTGACGGTCTGAGCGGAAAGACGGATGAAGACAATCTCGGTTTCACATACGCCGTGCTTGACAGATACATCCGCACGGGCGAAATCGACGATGAGGCGACAAAGGAGAGAATAGACCGCCTGCATAAGCTCAACGAGTTCAAGATGCATATGATGCCCGGATTCAGAAGGAATTATACGGATTAAAATAATAAAAAACAGACCGCCGGAAACGGCGGTCTGTTTTTATGTGATATGTTTGTTGAATATTAAATTATCAGTCAAAAATCAGAGACCAAAGTTTTTTGATGAGAACGAAGATTCTCAGGCTGAAGAACTGGTTCGACGCTCTCTTGAACTTGGCGGCGGCGCTTTCGTCTCTCTCATATTTGAGAGGCTCTGTTCCGTCGTCGATAACGAACGCCTGAGTGAGAGTTATGCCTCCCTTGCCCATAATCTGGCAGCGGATATAGAGGAAGTCCTCCGCGCCCTCGATTTTGTCAAGGTCGATGGTGTATTCGGCGTAATCTTCCGTTTCGTCAACTGTCGAGGAATCGATGACATTGCCGTTTGCGACCCATTTTATATCGTAGGCGTTGTTGAAACTGACCGTCACCTTATGCCCGTCAACCGTTATGTTGTTGAACATCGGGTAGGGCAGGCCGCTGTCTCTGACGTCAAGGTCCTCCGCGGGACCGAATTTTTCGGTGTCCTTCCTTATGCATCTCGTAACCATAAAGGACGAACCCGATTCCATAGTCTTTCTGACGTTCTCTTCGGTGTTTTCCTCCATCATGTAAACGGAGAACGACGAGTCGACATCGCGGATGAAATGCGTGTCGCCGTTTGAAAAACCGATTACTCTCTTGCCGTACGGCAGGCATGCCATAAGAAGATTGTCCCAGGTGTCTCTGTCATAACCCGTCGTGCCGTTATGCTCGTTGAAAACCTCCATGCCGAGGCAGTTGTCGTAGCGGAGCAGAATGTCCGCGAAATAGTTGATTTTTTCGGGGTCGGAGCAGTTCGCCCTGTCCGAGTTGGAGTTGAGCCAGTCGCCCGGGTGATTTATGAAGCAGGGCGCGCCGTAGTGCTTTGCAAGACGCACTGCGCCCTCATAGTCGTTTTCATAGCCGAGGTAGTTGTCGCCCGCGTGCTCGGGAAGGAAAATCGCGTTGACGTGGTCTTTCGTTATGGTAAGAGCGTTCAGCTCGTTGCCGCCGGTGACGCAGAGCAGACCGCCTTCGTTCTTGCGGCGTTCCGAAGGGAACGAACCGTCCTGAAGGGCGGCGAATTCTTCATCGGTGAAATAGTGAACGATGTGACCGATTATTCTCTGATAGAGATAAAGAGGAACTTGCCTGTGACGCCGTGATCCGTCATGGCGAGAAAATCGAAACCCTGATCGTAGTATTCGATTATCATATCGCGGTAGTCAACCTCCGCGTCGCTTACAAACGAGTGCGTGTGCAGGTTGCCCTTGTAGGCTCCCCAGGCTCCGTCGCCCGACCAGACAACATCCTTGTAGGGCGAAACAATGGTGTATTCCCCGCTTTTCTGCGAGGGTGTTTCGGATGAAGCCGCGCCCGCGCCGAGCGGAATAATCATACTGAGCGCAAGAACAACGGCGATAACGCCGAGAAAACGTTTTTTCATATCATCGACTCCTTTTTACTCCTTTTTAATTGTCTGTTATAATTCTATTACAAATTTTCAATAAAATCAACGCATTATTTGACACATTATTCAATTTTATCCGCGGGACCTTGTTTTTTTATAATAAAGTAGTTATAATCATTAGGCTAAATTAAGAAAAGAGCGTTTTATTATGGTTTATAACAATCTTCTCGAGGCAATGGGCAACACGCCCGTGGTCAGACTCAACCGCATAGCCGACCCTGACGGAGCGGAGATTCTGGTGAAATTCGAAGGCCTCAACATCGGCGGTTCAATCAAGACGAGAACCGCTTACAATATGATAAAGGATGCGGAGGGAAAAGGGCTTATCGGACCCGGTTCGGTAATTGTCGAACCCACCAGCGGCAATCAGGGCATCGGTCTTGCCCTCGTCGGAGCGATAAGGGGATACTGGACAATAATCATTATGCCCGACTCCGTCAGCGAGGAGCGCCGCAAGCTCGTGCGCCACTACGG
>CADAER010000043.1 GCA_902787025.1 Oscillospiraceae bacterium
GAGCCGACACCGCCCTCTTCGTTTGAAAGAGTAACCATATCGGCATATTTCAGAAGCTCCGGCTGAGCGTTGGCAACGACTATACCCTTCTTTTTGTTGCATTTCTTGTAGAGCGCAACGCCCGTCGCTATGGGAGCCGCTCCGCCGACTATCGCGTTGTTCGGGAAGATTCCGAACGGCAGGAAGAACGCGTGCATGCTTCCGCCCAGACCGCGTGAAAAGCCCATATCCTTCGCGAACAGCTCGCAGCAGAGACCGAAGATGAAATACTCCCTCGCCATCTCTTTTATGTCGCCGTTCGATTTCGTGTATTTTTTGATTACTTCGTAGTTTTTGCCGTCGTTGTATTCCTGCATGATTTTCAGCAGCTCGTCGTCGCTCAGCTTTTTGATTGCCGAGAACGCCTTCGCTATAACCTCGTGATGGCTGCGGTGCGTGCCGAAAATGTAGTCGTCAACATCGAGAGTGTATGCCTGACCGACAGCTGTCGCCTCCTGACCTACCGCAAGGTGGGCGGGGCCGGGATAAGTGAATTCCTTGTCGTTGTAGTTGCCTTTCTGCTTTATGGTGAGAAGCATTGTCTCAAACTCGCGGATGGCCGCCATGTCGGCATACATACCGATAAGGTCCTCGTTTGTGTAATTCGCTTTTTCCTCTTCGATAGTCCTGTCATAGGCGCATACGGGAATGTCCTTCAACGAAATTGTCCTCTTCTCAAACTGAGGCGCGGGATTTACAAATTGTGATTTAGGCATAGTGTTTCTCCTTACTTATATCTCAAACAGAGCCTCGCGGATGACCTCGCACACCGACGGGTGCGGGAAGACAAGCTCTTTGAGGCTGTCAATATCGATTTCCGTTTCAATCATAAGAGCCGCTCCGTAGATTATCTCGGAGGCGTAGTTGCTTATCATATGAACGCCGAGAACACGGCTGTATTTCTTGTCGTAAACAAGCTTGACGATTCCGTCGCCGCCCTCGTTCTCCGCGACATATCTGCCCGAATATCTCATCGAGAGCGTCTTGCAGTCCGCGTCAAAGCCCGCTTCCTTCGCCTGTTCAAGCGTATATCCCACACAAGCGGTCTCGGGATTCGTGTAAATTACCGAGGGAATCGCGTTGTAGCGCATTGTGTCGCGTTTGCCGAGAATGTTGTTTACGGCAACCTCGCCCTCGCGGTATGCGGTGTGAGCGAGCATAACTTTGCCGTTGACATCGCCCGCGGCGTAAACGCCCGCGACATTCGTTTTCATCCGTTCGTCCGTTTTAATCGCGCCTCTGTCGAGTTCAACATTCAGCTTTTCAAGTCCGAAGCCCCGGGTCACCGCGCGTCTTCCGATGGAGCACAGCACCTTGTCCGCGGGAGCCGAAAGCTTTTCGCCCTTCGCGTTCTCATAAACTACGGCGCCGTTTTCAACAGCCGTCACCTTGCAGCCGAGCATGAACTTAACGCCCTTTTTCTCGTAGTTCTTTTTGAGAATTTCCGAAATCTCGGCGTCCGTGGGACCCGCTATTTTGTCAAGCATCTCAACAACGGTAACCTCCGAGCCGACCGAGTTGTAGTATGACGCCATCTCAAGCCCGATGACTCCGCCGCCGATTACAACCAGCTTCGCGGGAATTTCCGTTAAATCGAGAATTTCCTTGTTCGTCATCACAAAGCCGCTTTCAAGTCCCTCGCGAAGACCCGGAATGGGAGGCACTACGGGAGCCGAGCCCGTTGCTATAAGCAGGTTCTTGCCGCAGATTTCATTTTCTCCCGCTTTAAGGCGGAAGCCGTTTTCGTCTTTGCCCTCAATTTCGCCGTTTTCCGAAATGACGGTAACGCCGAGCTTCTTCATTTTCATTCCTATTCCGCCGACGAGGGTTTTGACAACCCTGTTCTTGCGCTCGATTACCGCGTTCTGGTCAATCGAAGCGCCCGTCACGGTAACGCCGTATTGTTCGCCGTGATTCGCGTAATCGAAAACCTTCGCGGAATAAAGAAGCGACTTCGAAGGCACACAGCCCTCGTTCAGACATACGCCGCCGAGGGCGTTTTTTTCAATAACGGCTGTTTTCAGCCCTGCCGCCGCGGCTTTTTCCGCCGCGTTGTAACCCGCGGGACCGCCGCCGAGAACCACTAAATCATAAAGTTCCATTTATCAGCCCTCCTGTTCCTTCAAGAATGAGGTAAAGTTTTCAAGCGAGTTCTTGAGTTCCGAAAGGAATCTCGAAGCGGGACCGCCGTCAACGGCTCTGTGGTCGTATGTGAGCGAAAGCCCCATCGCCTGATATGTTCTGAATCCGCCGTCAACCGCCTTAATCTGCGTTGTTATCGTGTTTACGCCGAGAATAGCGGTCTGCGGAACGTTTATTACGGGGGTGAAATGCTCAATTCCGTACGCGCCGAGGTTCGAAACGGTGAATGTTCCGCCCTTTAAGTCATCGGGAAGAGCCGAGCCGTTCCTGCATTTCGCGGCGAGAGCCTTCGCCTCTTCGGAGATTCTGTTGAGCGGCTTTTTGTCGCAGTCGAACAGCGTGGGAACCATAAGTCCTCTCTCCGTGTCAACCGCCACGCCCATGTGAACGCCGCTGAAATATCTCATAATGTCGTTTTCAAGAAGGTGAGCGTTCAGCGCCCTGTGCTCGGGTTTCGCGAGCGTTCTCGAAACCACGAAAAGAATCATATCATTTAATGTAATATTGCCGTAGCCCTGAATCTCGCCCGATTTTATTCCCTTGCGGAAGGCTAAAATATCGGAAGCGTCAAACGAGAGCGTGTGGGTAAGCTGCGCCGCCGTCTGAAGTGACGCGCTCATCTGCTTCGCTATTGTGCGGCGGATGACGCTCATCTTCTCGTCAACATAATCCGCGCCGGGAGCGGTCTGCTCCTTCTCTCTGCAGCTTAATCCCGAGCCCCGGGCCGCCGCGAAAACATCGCGCTCGATTATTCTGCCGTCGGGTCCCGTTCCACTGACATATTGAAGGTTTACGCCTCTCTTTTGCGCGAGAGCCTTCGCCCTCGGGGACGCCTTTATGAATCCCGTGTTCATAACGGGAGCCGCCGAGGGAGTTTCCGCCGCCGCCTGAACCGCGGTAGCCTCCTCCTTCGCGGGAGCGGGCGCTTCCTCTTTGCCGTCCGCCTTGCCGGGTCTGAACTCCTCAACATCCTCGCCGGGAGCGCCGATAACGCACACGTTTGTCATAACGGGAACATCGGAATCCTCGCCGAAGAATATCTCAAGAACCGTGCCCGAGACGGGAGCCTCCTGCTCGAGCGTCGATTTATCCGTTTCATAGGTGAAAAGGACTTCGCCCTCTTCAACCGTTTCGCCTTTCTGCTTTAACCATTTGGTGAGAACGCAGGTCTCAACCGTTATGCCGACATTCGGCATCATTACGGGTGTTGCCATTTATTTTTCCTCCTGAGTGTTTACCATACGATTTTCGTTCCGCTCTTCTTCGCGGCAGCCGTCGTTTCCTCGCCGGGCTGTTTCTCTGTTATGAGAATGTCAACGTCGTCGAGAGCCGCGAAGGTGTAGGGCATGCTCTTGCCGAATTTCGCCGAATCGCACAGCATAATGACCTTTTTCGCCTTCTTCACAACGGCGCGTTTCAGTTCGCACTCGCTGCTGTTGCCTACGGTGAAGCCGTCCTCGGCAGAGAACGCCGAAGCCGCGACAAAAGCCGTCTCAATGTTGAAGTCCTTTATGAAATCAAGCGACTGCGTGCCCGAAACAGAGAGCGTGACCCTGTTCATCAGACCGCCCACCAGCGTAACGGAGGGCTTGAATTTCTTCGCTATCTCAACCGCCACATTCGGACCGCTTGTCAGAATGAAGTATGGCGTGTCGGGCAGAAGCTTCGCTATCATCATACCCGTCGTGCCCGAGTCAAGATAAATCGAGCAGCCCGTCTCGGCGTAGCCCGCCGCCACGGATGCGATATGCTCCTTCGCCGCCTTGTTCTTTATTTCTCTGATTTCGTAGATATCCTCAACGCCGTTGCTGTTGCCGATATATTTCGCGCCGCCGCGCACGCGCTGGGCCTCGCCGACATTTTCAAGAAACTCGATATCGCGGCGAAGAGTCATGCTCGAATAGTCGGGAAACTCATCCTCAAGGTCGTGAAGACGGACAAAACCCTTTTCACGCAGAATCTCAAGAATTTTCTCTCTTCTGTGAACACTCACGGTCCATTCCTCCGTTCTTATTTCACAAATTTTTGTGTTAATTTGTGTTATTTTTAACAGTTTAAGTCGATTATATCACAGTATTTATATTTGTCAATTGTTAAATTAGGTATTAGATGTTAGATGTTAGGTATTAGGTATTGTAAGTCAGAAAACCACCATCAAAAATCAAATGCGGTGGAAGCAGTCCAAGCCTTCCCCTTGAGATTATCCCCCTGTCAGGGGAAAGGTTGCTTAATCATTGTTATTACCCGGCTCGCCCTTCGGGAGAGCTGTCGAGCGCAAGCGAGACTGAGAGGGTCTAATCTGCCATCGCAATCTCTCCTCGTGCGTGGGCGCCTTGACAGTCGCGGGCGCGGGTGTTCAGTGAACACCTCTGCCGCAGGGCGGAGCGGAATGCCGCTGCCGGTGGCAGATGAAGGCATTGCGCTGAGGTGAAGAAATAGGGAGTATCACGACGCGCTCCAAGCGAGTGAGACGACCATATTTGCCTTCCCCTCGAGGGCGCCTGCAAAGCCCATCCCTAATCCCTAACTCCTACCCCCTAACTCAACATATTGACTTTTATTTCAACAGTGCTATAATTTAAATTCTAAAAAACTTAAAAAATCACCCTCGCAAAATCTCACGAAAGGAGGCGTTTTCTTGAGCAAAAAACGGAAAATCGTGAGTCTTGCCGTTTTCGGCGTCATCATCGCCGCGCTGATTGCCGGAATTGTCATCACGGCTCCGCACGCAGGCATTAAGGAACCGATAAACGAGGTTATGAAAGACGCCGTTCTGCACGAAACGGGCAGAATAGACATCTTCGGAAAAATTCAGGTTAACCCCGCGCTGGTTTCCGCCTGGATTGTTACGGGAATACTGATTGTCTTCGCCGTCATCACGCGTATATTCTTCATTCCCAAATTCACGCAGATACCCGGCAGATTCCAGTATCTTCTTGAAAGAGGAGTCGGTCTTTTCACGGGGCTCGCGAAACAGAACAGTCCTCAAAAAACGCAGTTCATCGGCGGATACATCTTCACGGCAGGCGTCTATATCTTTATCGGAACAATATTCGAGCTCTTCGGATTTCAGGCGGTCACCGTCTCGGGCTTCTCGATATCCCTTCCCGCTCCGCTCGCGGATATAAACGGCGCCATAGCGATGGGATTCTTCTCATACGGCGTAATTCTCTTCGGCGGACTCGTAAACAACGGAATCAAGGGAATGCTGCACGCTCTCAAGGATTTCACTCTCCCCGTCTCAATGAGCTTCCGACTCTTCGGCGCTCTTCTTTCGGGCGCGCTTGTAACCGAACTCGTTTACTACTACGCGCTTACGAGCTATGTTGTGCCCGTAATCGTCGGCGTGCTCTTCACGCTCCTGCACGCGCTTATTCAGGCATATGTTCTCACGATGCTTGTTTCGATATTCTACGGCGAATCCTCCGAAAAGAAGGAAAAGCCCGTCAGACCCGAAAAAATCAAAAAAGAGAAAAGAAGGAAAACAGTATGAATAAAACAGTAAAAATCGTTATGGCTCTCATCGGCGTTATGTTTATTCTCGGCGCCGTTATGATCCCCGCGTTCGCGGATGCCGAAAAATCGCTCATCGCTCCCGCGACCGCCGCGAACGATCAGCTTATCGCTCCCGCGAGCGAAAAAGCGGTTGAAGAAGCGGAAGAGGCGGAAGAAGCCGACGCCGGAACAAATGTCAAAAGCGCCAAGGCAATAGCCGCCGCAATCGTTCTTGCGGCTGCTTCCGCGGCAGGCGCGATAGCGATGGCAATAGCAATCAAGAGCGCCTCCGACGGCACCGCCCGTCAGCCCGAGGCGGCAGGCAGCATCCGTTCGGGTATGATGCTCGGCCTCGTCTTCATCGAGACCGTCGTCATCTACGCTCTCATCGTCGCTATAATGATTATTTTCGTTCTTTAATTACACGGAGGCTACGAAATGCCGTTAAACATTGATATTCAACAGATTCTGCTCCATATGCTGAATTTCGTCATCCTTTTCGCGGTGATGTATTTCGTGCTTTACAAGCCCGTAAAAGCCTTCATCGACAAGCGTGACGCGTGTTTCAGGGAAATGGAGGAAAAGGCTAAGAAAGATCTTGACGAGGCAGCCGCCGCGAAGGACGAGTATGAAGAAAAGCTCAGAGGCGCGGCGGAGGAAATCAGGACCATGAAAGCCGAAGCGCAGAAAGACAGCCGCGAGGATGCCGACAAAATCCGTTCCGACGCGAAAAAAGAAGCGAAGGAAATTTTAAATGTGGCTAAACTCAAAGCGGAACACGACACAGAGGTAATGATTAAAAACGCTAATTCCGAAATCTGCGAACTCGCTCAGCAGGCGGCGGGGAAGTTTGTCATTGAAAACACCTCCGACGCCTATGACAGTTTCATCGAGTCGGCAAATGATGCGGATGAGGACTGATAATTATGGATATTAACCCGAATTGCGCCTACCTCTATTCCGACACACCGCCGGATGAGGCACAGCTCGAGGCGCTGCTTAAATTCCTTAAAAAAAGACACAATATCGAAAAACTCGAATACTTCCGCGACGAAAACATAAAGGGCGGCTTCAAAATGACAGCGGGCGACAGGCTCTACGACTGGACAAACGAAGGCAGGCTCAAACAGTTCAACGCGGCTGTTGACAAAATCATCGGCAAAAACGATGTTCTCCCCCTTCTGAAAAGCACCATTTCGGATTTCACTCCCGCCACGGCGGGCGAGGAAATCGGCACGGTGCTCACCGTCGGCGACGGCATAGCCATCGTCAAAGGGCTTGAAAGCGCCGAATACGGCGAAATCCTTATGTTCGAAGGCGGCTCGAGAGGGCTTATACAGGACCTTCGCGAAGGCGAAATCGGCTGTATTCTTTTTGATGACGGCGACGATGTCCTCCAGGGCGACCTCGTTCTCAGAACGGGCAGGGTAGCAGGTATGCCCGTCGGCGAAGACTACATCGGCAGGGTTATCGACGCTCTCGGAAAGCCCGTTGACGGTCAGGGCGACATCATCCCCGACGACATTTATCCCGTCGAAAAGCACGCGCCGGGCATTATCGAAAGGCAGCCCGTAAGCGTCCCGCTCGAAACGGGAATTCTCGCGATAGACTCAATGTTCCCCATCGGCAGAGGCCAGAGGGAACTCATCATCGGCGACCGCCAGACGGGCAAGACCGCCATTGCGGTTGACACAATACTCAACCAGAAAGGCAAAAATGTCATCTGCATCTATGTCGCGATAGGTCAGAAGTCGAGTTCCGTTGCGGCTCTCGTAAATACGCTGAGCAAATACGACGCCATGGATTACACGATTGTCGTCAACTCCACCGCGAGCGATGCCGCGCCCCTGCAATATATAGCCCCCTACGCGGGTTGCGCCCTTGCCGAATACTTTATGGATAAGGGCAGAGATGTGCTTATAGTCTATGACGACCTGTCGAAGCACGCGGTCGCATACAGAACGCTGAGCCTTCTTCTCAGCAGAGCCCCGGGCAGAGAGGCTTACCCCGGCGATATTTTCTATCTGCACTCCCGTCTTCTCGAACGCTCAGCCAACCTGAGCGACACGAAAGGCGGCAGCATCACGGCTCTTCCGATAGTCGAAACCCAGGCGGGCGACATTTCCGCCTATATCCCCACAAACGTAATTTCAATAACAGACGGTCAGATTTTCCTTGAAACCGACCTGTTTTACAAAGGTCAGCGCCCCGCGATAAACGTCGGCAAATCCGTTTCCCGTGTCGGCGGCGACGCGCAGACAGAGGCGGTCAAGAACGCGTGCAAGAGCCTCAAACTCGAGCTCTCGCAATATGCCGAAAAGCTTGTGTTCACTCAGTTTTCGGGCGACCTTGACGCGGAAACCGTAAAAACTCTCGAATTCGGCAAAGGGCTTATGAGGCTTCTCCGCCAGAAGCAGTATAACCCCGTTTCAAGGCACCGTATCGTAACATTGTTCACGGCGGCTCTCTCAAAGAAATTTATCGGCGTCGGCGAGGATGATATCGAAGCGGCGGCTTCGGCGCTGTGCGACGCTGTCGAAGACGAACTTCCCGCAATCTGCAAAAAGATAGAATCAAAGGGCTGGCTGAACAAAAAAGAAAACGCCGCGCTCGGCGAATTCATAAGACAGTACGAGATATGATATGGCAACTTTAAAAGAGATAAAAGGCCGCATAAAAAGCGTGCGCGACACAAGCAAGGTCACCGGCGCGATGTATATGATTTCGTCAATGAAACTGCGCTCGTGCTCGTCGGAGCAGACGGAAGCGGAGCTTTATTTCCGCTCTCTCGAGCAGGAACTCGTCCACGTGAGCGGAGGAGTCACCGAAGATGACTGCGCTTTTATGAGGCAGTCCGAAGGCGTGACGGCGGTGCTTGTCATCGCTTCCGACAAAGGGCTTTGCGGCGATTACAACCGCGTAATCCTGAAAGAGGCGCGCCGTGTAATTGACGAAAACCCCGGCTGCAGAATCTACGCAATCGGCGAAAAGGCGAAAAAATATTTCGCCTCCGAATCGCTTCCCGCGCAGGAAGATTTCGACTTCAAATTAAAGAAACCCGACGAAGAAACGTCGTCGGGCATTTCGGAATATTTCTGCGGCCTGTTTTTAAAAGAGGAGATTTCGCGGCTTATCGCCGTCTACGCCGTAACAAGCGGAACACAGGCGCAGCCGCAGGTGAAAACCATCCTCCCGATTGAACCGCCCGAAGGTGAGGAAACCGAAGCGGATTTCGAGTTTCTGCCCTCAAAGGCGGCTGTGGTTGACAGCCTTGTGCCGATTTACATAAGCGGAGTTTTCCACAGCATCCTGCTTCACTCCTTCATCGGCGAGAACAGCTCCCGTATGCTGGCTATGGACAGCGCCAACAACAACGCGAAACAGCTTCTCGACGACCTCACCCTCCAATACAACCATCTGCGTCAGAACGCTATCACCACGGAGATTACCGAAATCTCCGGCGAAAGGAACAGACAATGACAGGCAGAATTATACAGATAAACGGCTCCGTCGTCGATGTGTTATTCCCCGACGGCAAGATGCCGAAAATCAACGAAGCCCTCAGCGTCAATATCGGGGGCTCAACCAAATATATGGAAGTTGCCCGCCATATCGGCGACGGCAAGGTGCGCTGCATTATGCTCTCCGAAAGCTTCGGAATGTCCCGACACCTTGAGGTCACGGCGACAGGCAGCGGTCTCAAAGTCCCCGTCGGCGACGCCACCCTCGGCAGGCTTTTCAATGTTCTGGGCGAGACCATTGACAACGGCGCTCCTCTCCCCGAAGATGTTGAAAAACGCAGCATCCACCGCGATCCTCCTCCTTTCAGCGAGCAGAATCCCTCCGTTGAAATACTCGAAACCGGCCTCAAAGCCATCGACCTGCTCGAGCCCTACGAAAAAGGCGGCAAAATCGGTCTTTTCGGCGGCGCGGGCGTAGGCAAGACCGTGCTTATCCAGGAGCTTATCCGCAATATAGCGGCGGAGCACGGCGGCTACTCGATTTTCACAGGCGTCGGCGAACGTTCGAGAGAGGGCAACGACCTCTGGAAAGAAATGAACAAAAGCGGCGTCATCAAAAACACCGCCCTCGTTTTCGGTCAGATGAACGAGGCGCCCGGCGTGCGTATGCGCGTGGCGTTCTCGGGACTTACAATGGCTGAATATTTCAGGGATGTGCAGAACCGCGACGTCCTTCTCTTCATAGACAACATCTTCCGTTTCGTGCAGGCTGGCAGCGAGGTTTCCACCCTGCTCGGCAGAATGCCCTCCGCCGTCGGCTATCAGCCCACCCTCGCGGAAGAAATGGGCATGCTCCAGGAAAGAATCACATCAACAAAGAACGGCTCGATTACATCCATACAGGCGATTTACGTGCCCGCGGACGACCTTACCGACCCCGCGCCCGCAACCGCCTTCACCCATCTTGACGCGTCAACCGTCCTTGAAAGAAAAATCGCGGCGGAAGGCAGATATCCCGCGGTTGACCCTCTCGGCTCCAACTCAAGAATCCTCTCGGAAGATATCGTCGGCGCCGAGCACTACCGCGTCGCCCGCGGAGTCCAGGCCGTTCTTCAAAAGTATTCCGAGCTTAAAGACATCATCGCGATTTTAGGTGAGAACGAGCTGAGCGACGAAGACCGCCTGACCGTAAACCGCGCGAGAAAAATACAGAATTTCCTGACCCAGCCCATGTTCGTGTCGGAAAAATTCAACGGTATGAAAGGCAAATATGTCCCCATACCCGAAACCGTCAAAGGCTTTGCCGCGATTCTCGGCGGAGACTGCGACAAATGGTCCGACAAAGCGCTCCTTTATGTAGGAACGATTTCCGACGCGGCAAGGAAGCAGAAGGATATCGAAAGAGGTATCGGCGTATGACGGAGTTCAGCCTGCAGATAACCGTCAACGGCATCCAGCGCTACAACGGCGTATGCACCTCGCTGACCGTGCCGCTGCCTGACGGTCTTTACGGCATACAGGCGAACCACACCCCGCTTTTCGCCGCCGTCAGCCCCGGCAGAATAAAATATGCCACCCCTGACGGAGAAGAGTTTTTCGAAACAAAAGGAGCCTTCCTCCGTTTTGAAAAAAACACCGCCGTCATCCTCGCCAGAGAATAGAGAAACATAACAGGAAAAACGAGCCCGAAGGCTCGTTTTTTCTTTGTTTATTCTTTATTTATTCCCCGATAACTCCGTAATATCTTCCAATCCAGTAGGGCAGAAGGAAAATCGTCGGGTCCGCCGCTCCGCCCGCCGCGCTGTCGGCTCTGAAAGGCGAACCGTCCGGGCGGTGAATATTTCGCTCGTCATAGGGCAGGGCGTGCTTTAACTGCGGCTCCTCGTGCCACTCCTCCTGCTCTGTGTCCCACACAAGGTCGCGGCGCAGCGAGTTCGTCGTCTTATAGTGAATCAGGTCAAACGGAATCTCGCGCAGCGAGGTTATTCCCTCGCCGATATCCTCGTCTCTGCCCGTCATCGCCGCGTGAATCACGCAGAAAAGCGGCTGCCTCTCGGTGCGCTCATACTGCCAGTGGTCCTCGAGCGCGCACATGACCGCCGAGCGCAGCGTTTCATCCTCCTCAAGCCGCAGAAGCGTGAGCGTCGCGAGGAACGCCAGATTGTCGTCTATATGGCAGGTGTGAGCGTCCTTCACCTTGTGGCAGATAAGATTGAGCGGATAGCGGTATTTAGTGACGAATTCATCGTAAAGCTTTTTGTATTTTTCTTTTCCCGAAATATGATAACTGACCTTGAGGAAGCCCAGCAGCTCGAGCGAGTTTATGCCTCTCTCCGCGAACCACCTCTCGTCGTGGTTGAGCGCCTCGGGATCCCAGCACGCCCAGGTTGTAGGCTTTCCGTCAACATCGACCAGCCTGTATCTGTTCTCAATTATGTGATCCGTAATGGCGCACAGCGCTTTGCGGATTTCTTTTTTCTCCTTTTCGTCGGCGCAAAGGTCGTAATAGATTGAAAAGCCGAAGTAGTGGCCCGTCATCTCGTCGCTCGAGGTCTCGCCCTTCCACTCGCAGTTTCTCACGGGCGAGGGATGCCACTCTTTGTTGCCGTCTCCGTAGCCCTCTTCGCCCTTGTAGCGCACAGCTCTCGCGGTGAAGCCGGGAATACCCGTAACCTTCGTGAGAAGAAGCATCGCCTTCATTCCGCGTCTCGCCTTTTCAAGCGCCTCCTTACTGCCCGTCGCCGCGTAGCGGAAAGACTCCGCCGCCACATAGCAGCCCGTCCACAGACCGTCGTTGTCGCTTATGCCGACCTCGCCGTTTTCCATATCGCAGTTGCGAACAATTCTCGCCGCCGTAAATCCCCTGCGGATGTGGTATTTCTCAACCCTCTCATCGAAAATTTCCGCCTTCTCTGCAAGCGTCATATACGAAGAAACAATCGCGCTCACGCCCCTGTCCGTCGCGGCGTATATAACCGAGCCGTCGGGAGTGACGGCGATATCGTTTATTTTGTTGTCCGGCACCCATCTGTCGGCTGAAAAATATTTCGTTCTGCCGTTTTTGAGGTAAGCCACGCCGACATCCGTCGCGAAATATGTTCCGCCGCAGGAATCGAAAACCGTTTTGTAAACGGGATTTTTCGGCAGGGCGGCAACGGATGAGGAATCAAGCCAGTAAGAAGCGTTGTCATATATAATCGCTCCGTTTTCGGTACCCGCCCGCAGATAGCCCAGGCTGTCAAACGCGAGCGAGAGAATCTTCCCCTCGGGCATTTTCGAAAAACGCGGCATAATGTTTTTCCACTCGTTGCGCTTTCCGTGAATAAGGCTCAAATAACTCTCGGTAGCGACATACATATTGTTTTCGTCAACCGCGAGAGCGACGCCCTCTCCGCCTTCGAGGTATCTGTTCGTTCTGTCGTTTTTCAGTTCGTAATCCGCGCAGATGAGCTTCTGCCTTGTGAGAATCCACACATATCCTCTCGCGACGGCGATGTCAATGATTTCGCTTTCAAACGTCCTCATTTTTTTAAGCGAAGAACCCTTGATGAAATATATATCGCAGCCCTGCGCCGCGGCAACAGCGCCGTCGGGCAGCAGAGCAAGAGCGGAGATGTTCCCCTTTATCCTGTTGGCGAAAAGCGGAGAAAACTCACCGCCTTTCAATGTGAAAAGCCCCTGAGCCGTGCCCGCGAAAAGCTTGTTTTTCGAATCAAGCAGCAGGGCGTTCACCTTCTCACAGGCAAGTCCCGTGAAAAGCTTTTTCTCTCTCATTATGAATTTCCCCGAGTTGTATGTTCCCGCGATGTTTTTCATTTTTCCACCTGCTTTATTTAAGATTATTCAGTATTTCGGGATGCTCCCTGAGGTCGTATTTCTTAAAATTGTCCTGCGCGTCATAGAACCATACCGTTTCCGTACCGTGGGAGGTAAAAACGCTGTTCTCTCCGTCAATAAGGCAGAGAGCCGCGCCGTCCTCAACGGCAAGACCGCTGATTTTACGGGTTTTCACGTCTTGCGCGAAACTCTGCCAATTTTCGCTCTCGCAGTGCGGGCAGATGCAGTAGGGGTGAAGCCCCACGCCGGGCGTGAACATTTTGCCGTCATAGGGCGCGCAGTTGTCGTAGCCCTCCTCAAACCAGCACATACTCCCCGCGCTGCTCCCGAAAAGCAGAGTCCCGCGGTCGTAAGCCTTTTTGATTTCCTCCGTTGTCCCGGTCTTGTCCCACATTTCTTTTAAATATTTGAGATTTCCGCCGGGAACCCATATCATATCCGCCCACTCGATTTTTCTCTTGATTATGTCGGGAGAATCGCCGACCTGAGTGAGCAGAAGCAGGTCGATATTGCAGCCCGCCTTGTGGTAGCAGTTGAGCGTTCCGCGGTTGTAGTCGTCAAACGCGGTTGTCGGAAGAATAAGAAAATTCGGGTTCGTTTTCCCCGTCAGTTCAATGGCCTTGAAAGCGAGCTTCCATATTTCCTCAAACTCGTTGTCAAAACCGCAAAGCGCCATTATTTTACCCACTGAAACACCCCCGTGAAGTTTATAAAAACAGCATACCACAATTTTATTCATATTGAAATATTATTTTTTCGGTTATATAATAAAAAAGGTGATTTTTATGATTTTAACAGCAAAATTCAGCGGTAAGCAGGCGGATTACCTGAAATTCGGCTCGGGCGCAAAGCCTTTTGTGATTATTCCCGGACTCTCTCTCCCCGATGTTCTGAGAAGCGCCGACGCGATTGAAAGCGCCTACTCCGTTTTTTCGGAGGATTACACCGTCTATCTTTTCGACAGAATAAAAAATCCGCCCGAGGGCTACACTCTTTCCGAAATGGCTGAGGACACGGCGGCTTCAATAAAGGCCGCGGGAATTGAAAACGCCTGCGTTTTCGGAACTTCCCAGGGCGGAATGATCGCCCTTCTCATCGCGGCAAGGCACCCCGGACTTGTCTCAAAACTGGTCACGGGTTCAACGGCGGCAAAATCGGATGAAAAAATAACCTCCGTCATCGGAACTTGGGTTACTCTCGCCGAAGAAAAAAACATCCCCGCCCTGGCTGAACACACGGCGGAATATGTGTTCTCGCCCGACACCCTGAAAACCGCGAAGGAGATGATTGTCTCCTTCAGCTCCGATGTTTCCGATGATGAGGTCTCAACCTTCGCCGTTCTCGCGCGGGCGTGTCTCGACTTCGATTTTTCGGCGGAGCTCGAAAACATCGCCTGCCCCTCGCTCATTATCGGCTGCGAGGGCGACAGGATTATGCCGCCTGACGCTTCCTCGTATATCGCGAATCACATAAACGGCGCGCAACTGTTTATGTATGGCGCGGAATACGGTCACGCCGTCTATGACGAAACTCCCGAATACAAAAAAAGACTGCTCGAGTTCTTCGGCAGATAAAGGAGAATATCAATGAATAAAGTTCTTATGATTTTAGTTGACGGTATGCGCCCCGACGCTGTCCCGAAATGCGGGCATCCGTTCGCCGAAAAGCTCGCGCAAAACGGCAGATATTTCCACGCGGCGAGAACCGTTATGCCCTCCGTCACCCTTCCCTGCCATATGTCGCTGTTCCACAGCGTCACCCCCGACAGGCACGGAATTCTCACAAACACCTATGTTCCTCAGGTGCGCCCCGTGAGAGGGCTGTGCGAGGTTCTCCGCGCGGCGGGCAAAAAGTGCGCCCTCGTCTATAACTGGGAGGAAATCAAAGACCTCGCCCGTCCCGACTCCCTCGCTTTCTCCTCCTATGTTTCGGGTCATATCTACGGCTATGAGGAGGCAAACAGACAGGTCTGCCGTTTAGCCCGCAGCTATATCGACGCCGACTCGCCCGATTTCGTGTTCGTCTATCTCGGCTGGTCCGACGCCGCGGGTCACGATTACGGCTGGATGAGCGACGAGTATCTTCACGCCGTCAATCAGAGCTTTGAAAGAATAGAAACGCTGTGCGAAAACCTGCCCGACGATTATCTTGTAATCGTCACCGCGGATCACGGCGGTCACGGCAGAAGCCACGGTTCCGACCTCGATGACGATATGCTCATCCCCGTTATGCTTTACAACCCCTCGCTCTCCGCGAAAGTGTGCGAAGGCGGAAACATAATCGACATCGCCCCCACCATCTGCTCCGTCCTCGGAACCGCAGCCGATTCGGAATGGGAAGGCTCCCCGCTGAATATTGAATAAAATAAAGTATATTTTCTTATTATCCCCGAAAAAAATCCCGGAGCCTCCGCTCCGGGATTCTGTGTTTCTTACGCAAGGTCGAGGTCTGTGATGTCCTCTTCGGGAACATCGCCTTCGGGTGCCGTTGTGGTTTCCGGCGCCGCCGTTGTTTCGGGAGCGGCGGTCGTCGCTCCGCCCTTCGCCTTTGTGGTGCGCGGCTCCGCCTTTTTGTGCGTGGTCGGTTTAGTTGTTGTCGGCACGGGAGCGGTTGTTGCTTTTGTTGCCGGGCGTGTTGTTGTCGCGGCGGGCTTCGTTGTTGTTGATGCTTTCTTTGCCGTCGTTGAGGTTGTTGTTTTCTGCTTTGCCGTTGTGGTTGATGCCTTTGTTGTCGTTTCGGGTTTTGTTGTTGTCGGCACGGTTGCCGCAGGTTCGGTCTCCGGCTCGGGCTGCGTTTCGGTCAGCCATCTTTCATAAGGGCTTTCCTCTGTATAATATTCCTCTGTGGATGTGAGCGCCGCGTCGGATGCCTCCTTGACCTGCTTTTTAAGCTCCTCAAATCTCTCTTCGGGGCCGTATTCCTCAACCGCCTTGTCAATGACTATCCCCGCGCTCACATAGGCTCCCCTGTTATATAAATCGAGGGCGCGGCTGTAGCTTTCATCCGCGAGAGCCGAAGCGTCGGGCTCTTCCTGCGAAGCGCCGCAGGCGGCAAATGAAATTACTGCCGAAAGGCAGAGTAACATCGCGATTAATCTTTTCATAGTATTTCTCCTTATTAAAACTGCGGCGTGACGCCGTTTATATGAATTTCAGATCCGCGTAAACAGGGAAATGGTCGGAGGAGAATCTTCCGCCGACGCCCTTTGTGACCGTGCGGTAAACGGAGACGCTGAAACGCTCCGAGCAGAAAATGAAATCGATTATGCGGTCCTTTCTTTTCGCGGGATTTTCACCCGCGTGGTATGTGCCGTAAAACACGGAATCCGCGGCGGCATTCCTTGTGTCAGTGAGATTCCTTGATGCGGCGGCGTATGCCTCTTCCTTTTCGGTGGTGTTCAGGTCAACCGTGAAAACAACGGGAGTGTCCGCGAACCGTTCCTCTATGAAGCTGTTTACGATTATTCCTCCCTGAAGCCTCGCCTCTTCGGAAACATGGTCAAAATGGGAGTTTATGTGAACGAAGGTTTCACCCGTGCTTTTGTCTTTAAGCAGAGCCCAGGTGCAGATACGTTTTCTCGACGCTCCGGGGTATTTCGACGGAACATCCGGCGTGTCCGAAAGCCAGAAATTGCCGCTGTCAACAAGCCCGAATCTGTCCCTGAGATAAAAAACAGGGGAAGCGACTCCGCTGTCAAGCGGGTTTCCGCCCGAATCCATGTCGGCGCCCACCCAGTCATACATTTCAAGGTCCGCGTCAAGGGCCGCCATCCACTCGGCGGTGGCTTCCTGAACGCCGAACGAATCGGGCATGATTTCAAGAATCTGCCTCTCGACAACATCGATTCGGTCGCTGACGGGAACGCCGTTCACATCGGCGTTGCGGATGTTGAAAGACATCACTCTCAGTGTGCCGGGCTTCTGAAACGTCGCGGAAATTGAAGGAAAATCATAGTCCGAACAGCTGTCGGCGGCTCCCGAATAGCCGAAGGATGAAAGCAGGGATAAAAGCGCCGTGAATATGACAACAGCTCTTTTCATCAAAAGAATATACATATCATCCTCCGCGCTTCATTCCGTGCGATTAATTATCTTTTCTATTATAAAATATTAACCGCTGAAAATCAATACTCCGCGTCCCTGAAAATTGACAAAACACGGCTTTCGCGGCGGCGTAAAAATCACAACTCGCCATCCGTTCTGACAATATTTCGGTTAAGTATTGTTTTTTCACCCCGCTTTTATTATAATGTATGTATTGTTTAAAAGGCGAAGGAGAACTGAAATATATGAAACTCGGAATAGTCGGTCTGCCGAATGTCGGCAAAAGCACTCTTTTCAACGCAATCACAAACGCGGGCGCGCAGTCCGCGAACTATCCGTTCTGCACAATAGATCCCAATGTCGGCGTCGTCGCGGTGCCGGATTCCCGTCTTGACAGGCTCTCCGCCATGTATGAGCCCGAAAAGACCACCCCCGCCGTCATTGAATTTGTCGATATAGCAGGCCTCGTGCGCGGTGCATCAAAGGGCGAGGGTCTGGGCAACAAATTCCTCGCGAATATCCGCGAGACCGACGCCATAGTCCATGTCGTGCGCTGCTTTGAAAACGACGATATCGTTCACGTTGACGCGACAATCGACCCCGCGCGCGATATCGAAACAATCAACCTCGAACTCATTTTCTCCGATATCGAAATGGTCGAGCGCCGCATTGACCGCGTCGGCAAGCAGATGAAGGGCGACAAAACCCTTGCGGGCGAATACGAGTTCCTGAAAAAAGTCAAGGAACAGCTCGAAAGCAATGTTCCCGCCCGCAATATCGAAACGGATGAAAACGAAAAAGCGTGGCTCAAAGAGGTCTCACTCCTGACCGCGAAGCCCGTAATATACGCCTGCAATATGAGCGAAGACGACTTTGCCGGCGGAATCGAAAGCAATAAATATTATCAGGCCGTCAAAGCAATCGCCGACGCCGAGGGCAGCGAAACTCTGCCCATCTGCGCCGAACTCGAGGCTGAAATCGCCTCGCTCGACAAGGATGAAAAAGAGATGTTCTTAGCCGATCTCGGCATTGAGCAGGGCGGCCTTGACAACCTCGTGCAGAAGAGCTACTCCCTGCTCGGTTTAATCAGCTTCCTCACCTCGGGCAAGGATGAATGCAGAGCGTGGACCATAAAGAAAGGCACAAAGGCTCCCCAGGCGGCGGGCAAGATTCACTCCGACATCGAAAGAGGCTTCATCCGCGCCGAGGTCATCGCGTTTGACGACCTCATCGCCATAGGCTCGCTGACCGCCGCGAAGGAAAAAGGAATGGTCCGCAGCGAGGGCAAGGAATATGTCATGCAGGACGGCGACGTCGTTCTGTTCAGATTCAATGTCTGATTTATTAAAAAACAGCAGCCGCGCCGTTGACAAAGGCGGCGCGGTTTGCTAAAATATGTCTGCCCAAAACGGGCGGTTCCTGTCTCCGTAGCTCAGCAGGATAGAGCGTCCGCCTCCTAAGCGGAAGGCCGTGGGTTCGAATCCCGCCGGGGACGCCATAAAAAGCACTGCTTTCGCAGTGCTTTTTTTATCATATGAATAACCGTTGCACAAATCACAACACTCTGCTATTATATAAATGATTTCATTTTCCGTTTGAACGGAGGAGGTTTGTTATGAAAGACTATTGCGGTTTTCCAATGAGATTCGCGCACACGGGAATCACCCAGTTCGCGCCCGAAAACACGCTCGAGGCGTTTAAAAAGGCCGCCCAACTCGGTTGCGAGGGCATCGAGCTCGACATTCAGTTAAGCGGCGACGGCGAAATAATCGTGACCCACAACGGCAATATGGGCTATATGACCTTTGAGAAGCACCGCGATGTTCTCAGGGATATGACCGCGCAGCAGATAAAGCGGTTCGACATTCCCTACCGCGACGCCCTCAAACTCAAATATCCGCCCTATCCGTGGACTGAACACGACGGAGGCAGGCGGATGATTACCCCGCCCGATTACAGGGAAGACCGCGTCACGCATCTGATAACCTTCCCCGAATTTGACGAGTGGCTCGCGACGGTAGATTACGACCTGACCGTTGAGGTCGAGTTCAAATGCAGGGGCATGTGTCCCCGTATGGATGAGATTCTCGCGAAATCCGAAAATGTCTCGCGGTATATTCTTTTTTCGGGCGATTGGGAAGTCCTTGACGAAATGCAGGAGCATTACCGCAAAAACGGCAAGCCCGACGGCCTGCGTCTGGGCGCTAATATCCGTTTCATAAACGAAAAGACAATGGATTTCGTGAACCGCTCCGACCTCTGGGAAGTCGGCCTCAACAACGAGGCTTTCACGAAAGAGGATGTTGAGATGTTTGAAAAAATGGGAATTAAAGTTTTCTCGAACCTCGGCGACTATCCCGAATGGTGGAAGCAGATCTGCGATATTGGCGTGACCGGCTTCAAAACCAACTATCCCGACGCCTACACCGAATGGTGGCAGGAAAATTACAGCAAATAACCGCAATATCATATTTTCATCAATTTCAATAAAACGGAATCAGACGGCGAAGGGCGGTCTTTCATAAAACAGTAATGCCTCAAAGAGCGACCTTCGCACATCTTTGCAGATATTCCTTCTCGGAATACGGCAAGTATTCCTTGTCGTCATAACCTGCAAATATGCACAAATTTCATCTCTTTGAGGTGTGAAACAGTTTTCACGAGAAAAATGAGCCGCAGAACAAGGA
>CADAER010000044.1 GCA_902787025.1 Oscillospiraceae bacterium
CGATGATTATAAGAAACGGCAGAGCATTGAACGCGATACACAAAACGCTGGTTATCTTTCCGAAAACGTTTTTTGATTTTTTGAAAGCCTGAATATAAATATATGTGAAAACAGCCACAACGGGCAGAGCCGCCGCGAAAAGAGCGATAATCAGATGCGGTTCAAGGTAGCCGATGTTTTCTTCTATGTTCGTTTTAATAACGCCGGAAAATGTGCTGACATAGTCATATCTCGCCTTTCCGAACATATAAAACAGAATATGCCTCTGGTCAACCGGCAGTTTGGCATTTAGATAATTCTGCGCCTGCTCCGGAGTTACCGTAACCGTCTTCGGCCCTAAAAAAACAAAATAGATTCCCGATAAAACCGACACCGCGACTGTTAAGATAAGCAGTGCGGCTGTTTTTTTATCTTTCGGGTTTTCGGATGCCTGAAACATAAGCACGGCGGCGAAAACGGGAAAAACGAAAAGCGCCGCCATATAGTGATTGGCAAGACATAAAAAAGAGAACACGGGGAACAGCCAACGAAGGTATTTATTGCAAAGGCAAACCAGGGCGAGCAGTGTGAATATATACCAGAATATATCGAGCATACCCAGCCAATAGGTGAAAAAACCGTAGCCCATGGTCATCGATATTATAAAAAGCCCCATAACGGCAACACCGTTTCTGTATTCCACGCCTGTGCGTTTTATAAGCTCGTTAAACAAAACCGCGGTCAGAAAACAGGTGAAAACAAAAACACATTCGCTGAAAACCGTTAACCACTGTTCGGTGAAACTCTTTTTGAAAACAGCAAGAACAGAGCCTATAAGGAAACGGGAGCAATACCCCAGGCTGTAATCGGGCAGGAACTGCGAAAGACGGAAATCATTGAGTCCTTTATCACTGTCATAACGCAGATATCCCGACAGAACCGAGAACAGCAGGGTTATGAAGAAATATTTGTTTTTATCAATAAATGACAAAAATTTTTTCATTGTCCGCTCCGTAAAGTGTATTTGTTGATTGAATAATTACAGGTAAAGGCCGTATTTTTTTCTTAATTTCGGATGCAAAAATACAAGAAATGTATCCGCGAGAGTAAGGAAACCGAAAAATCCCGACTGAATAAAGTTGAGAAAGCCGTGCTTTGTGATGCTCTTTATCGCGTTGACAAAGATTTTTTTGAACATCCTTTTTTCGCCGGCAACATTGAAAGAGTCGTTGAATGTAAGCGCGCGGAACTGGAAAAACCTGTAAATAGCCTTTAAATCCTTGTTCGGAACCTCGGAAGAATTATAAATAAGATGTTCCGCGAAAAACATTTTCGAATATCCTTTAAGATCTTTCGGGGGAGTATATTTACCCTCTTCCACAAGCTTGTCATATACCACGGTGCCGGGAATAGGCGTGAAATAGTTGAAAGCGCAGATTGTCGAGCACAATCTCTTCGCCACGGCAACCGTGTCTCTCAGGTCATCCTCCGTCTCTCCGGGAAGCCCGACCATAAAGGGAGCAATTGAAATTATATGAGCGTCGCTGCTCATTTTAAAAGTTCTTTCAATAAGTTCAAACGGTATGCGTTTGCTTATGACGGACTGAATATGCTTCGAACCCGTCTCAACGCCGATAAGCAACCAGCGGCATCCCGCCTTATACATAAGCTCAAACACAGCCTGGTCTTTGACAATTCCGACACGAAGGTTGCCGCCCCAGACTATGTGTATATCCCTGTCAAGCAGGCAGTTGCAGAATTCTTCTATCTGCTTCGAATTGCAGAACATAAGGTCATCGGCGAAGTTTATTCCGTCCATACCGTATTTATCCATAAGCAGAGAGATTTCATCCGCGAGCTGCTGATACGAACGGCTTCTGTGCTTCGAGTGATGAAACTGCGCGTTGTAGCAGAATGTGCAGTTGCCTACGCAGCCTTTTGAAGCATAGAGATAGAGCATATTATTGCAACCGTAATAGGGCTGAAAATATTTTGTGGGGTCAACAAGGCTCCAGTCAAGCGGCGGGAATTGTGAAAGGTCCGCAAACGGCCGCTCGGGAGTTTTTACGAACTGCCCGTTTTCAATATACGCGAGCGAGCAGATATCCGAAAACGGCTCGTTTCTGTCAAACGCGTCCGCGATTTCAAGCCAGGTTATTTCACCTTCTCCGAGACTGACATAATCAACATTTTCGTCTTCGAGAATAACTTCGGGAATCTGTGTCGCCATGGGACCGCCCCAGATAACTGTTATGTTCCTCTGCTTTGCGAGTTTCGAAATATATAAAGCGTCAATCATAAAACGGTTTGTGATTACGGAAACACCAATCATATCCGGCTTTTCTCTGTCCAGATAGTCGGAAACCTTTTCCTTGCGGTAATACCTGTCAAAAACCTGCGCGTCGTGACCGTTTGAATTAAGGTATGAAGCAATGGACAAAAGCCCGAGAGGCCCTGTCATTGGTTTGAAAAAAGGTTTGATTGTAGGATTGAAAAAGATAACTTTCATTGTCAATCACCGGTCGGATAAATGATTGTTTGTTTTGTTTAATCTTTGCCGTCGGATGTCACGGGCTTTACGGCGGGACTGTAACAGCTGCTTGACATAAGAGTCCTCGCGTAGTTTCTGCCATACCAGACTATTTCCTTCGAATATTCAAAAAGGTCCTCGACATCCCATTTGTCGTTTATTTCAAGTATGGTATCGGTTTTTTCCGGCGGCTTGTATTCGTCAATATAAATATTCTGAAAATAGTTGTAGAAATCGTAATGCGAGGCAACTTCTTTTCTGCCGCCCGCGCCCGGCTTTTTCACAATATCGCGCTGGTATCTGAGAAGAGCGGAGGCGATTTCGTCTTCTATGCCGAACTGTTTCATAAAATCGGAAACTTCGTCATAAAAACCGTCAATCTCAAGAATGCATTTAAGGAAATACACCTCTTCGAAGCGCCACGAAATCTTTCCGAACGGCTCGCATGTCACAACCCAGGGGTTTTTATTCTCGGTTACTCCCTTTGAATAATCTCTGATGAGAGTGAAAACACCGTTGCAGACTTTGTTTTCAGGGTTTTGCGAGAATTTTACAAAAGCGTCATAGAACTGTTTGTATGTGATTCCCTTCTCATTTACCGTGAACACCGCAAGGCATCTGAGAAGTCCCATATTATGAAGAGCCTGAATCATCGTTGAGTAAACAACGCAGTAAACCCAGTCGTCAACGCTCAGCGTGTCGGTTTCGATTATAAACCGCGAATACTCTTTTATTTCGTGACTTTCAACGCTGTTGTCAACGTGGACCGCGTCAAAAGGAGTCTTTATTGATTTTATGCCGAACTTTTCAATATATTCGGGCGAGCCCATCTGTGAGTTCGGCAGAAGCTCGCAGGGGTAAACAAATATGGAGTCGTGCTGGCCGCATTCAATAAGACTGCAAATTCCTTCAACAAAGCTTTCCCTTGTTTCACCGGGCAGACCGAGAATAAGTTCCGAAAAAGTCGCGACCTTATCCTTGTTATAAAGCCTCATAAGGTTCTTGAAGTTTTCAACGGGAATGTTCTGTCTGTTGATGTTGTCAAGAACAGGCTGGGACATACTCTGGAACGAAAGTGTCTGCGCCTTGTCAAGCCCGTAAATGTTGAATTTTCTGCCGATCATCTTTACGAAATCCGTCCGGTTTTTCGTAAAGCATACCCTGAAAACCTTCGGGTAACCCGTCGTGGTTTTGAGATTTATTATATAATCGGCAATCTCGTTGTCTCTGTCAAACAGACCGAAGTTTGCGTCACAGCAGAAAACATATTCTATTTTGTTGCGGCTTATCCAGTCAAATTCCGCTTTAACCCTGTCAAGCGGGAAAAGGCGGACCTTCATATTGAGCGAGCCCCAGTCGCAGTAGGCGCAGTTGTTCGGACAGCCTCTGTTCGTCTCGATAAGAGCGGAAAAACTGTAGTTTTCATCCTTGATTAATTCGTCAAAGATCCCCGTAAGATAAGGCGACGGAAATTCCTTCAGACAGTGACGGCTGAAATTCGTCTTGACATATTCGCCGTCCCGCTTGAAAGCGATGTTGTCAATATCGTCAAGCGGCGTGCCGTCAAGAAGGTGAAGAAGAACGGCTTTGAAAGATTCCTCGCCCTCGCGGTAACTCAGGATATCAACCGCGTCGCACTCGTCAAAAACAGTAAAATCGGGCGCGACATTATGGCCGCCGAAATTAATAACGGTATCGGGAAACTTTTTCTTGATCTGTTTCGCAAGCGCTTTGTTGTATTCGTAATTCCACACATAGCACGAAAAGCCGACGAAAAACGGATCCTCGAGCGAGTCAACGGCCTCGGCGATGTTTTCGCGTGTGAAAATTATTCTTTTAAGTGAATAGTTGCGGCTGACTGTTTCATCCGCAAAGGCGTATGCCGCAATACATCCCGCAGCGTAAGGCAGATAAACGCTTTTTACGCCTTCGCCGTATGTGTTGTTTGCCTGAACAAGATATATGTTCTTCATATCAGCCGCTCCTTTCTGTGTTTTTTTTGAACGCTCAGTATTCTTCCGTTACATCGCGTTCCGCTCTTGTGATAATTGTGTCGCCTCTGCGCTTTGCGTAGAGCATAACTTTAAGCGCGTATTCCTTCCAGTCATAAACAGGTTCGGGAACGGTTACCGTTATTTTGTTATGCTTTTTTTCAAGAGGCATATAGTTAAACGATAAAATGTTTCTGAAATATCTGTAAAAATCATATTCGAAATCGGCGGCAACCGTTTCCTGACCGGGCAGTCGGATAACAAACTTCTGGTATTTCACAAGCTCTCCGTAAACCTCGGGCTCAACATTATATCTGTCGAGGAAGGGCATTATCTCGCGCCAGAATCTCTCGAAGCCGTAAACAAGCTCAAGGAACAGTCCCTCCTCGGTGAACCAGCCGAGTTCGCCGAATTTTTTGTCGGTGTATGTCCATTCGCCCGTTTCGCAGTCGCTGAGAATATCCTTGATTTTCATCATCATCTCATAAAGCAGCGTGCCCTTCGCGCTGACCGCGTAGTCAAGCAGCGCCGTGTAGAAATCATAATATGAAATATTTTTCTCGTGCCGCAGATACATGGAGAAGAATTCAAGCAGACCTATGTGATGAAACGCCTGAAGCACGGTTGAAAACATCAGCGATTTGACCATCATTTCGCGCGGCATGCTCGCTGTTTCGGTAACCAGCTGAACATACTCAGTGATTTCTTTCGCCTTAGGCTCGGAAGCGTGAAGATGGTTCATCGGCACCGTTGTTGTTTTTATACCGTATTTCTTCCTGTATTCCTCGCTTCCCAGACGGGAGTTGCAGTAAACCTGGCAGCTGTAAACCGTGAGCGCGCTGTGCTGACCTGCTTCCATAAGGTCGCACAGTCCCTTGCAGAAAGTCTCAAATGTCTCGCCGGGCAGACCGAGTATCATCTCCGTGTATGTGGGAATACCCGCCGAATTGTATCTTTTCGCTATGTCCGCGAACGCGTCAAGAGAAAAGTTTTCGCGGTGAACGTTTTTCAGTGTCTCCGGGTTAAGAGACTGATATGCGAGGGAAGCCGCCTTGTTGATTTTATTGTCATAAAACAGTTTGTTTATTTCAAAAACCGTGTCATTGCTGTTTTTCGCGTAGCAGGCGCCGAAAATATGCGGGTATCCCGTTCTCTGCCTGATTTCGGTAACGATTTTCGCTATTTCAAGGTCGCGCTTGAAAATTCCGAAATTCGAGTCCGCGCAGAAAATATATTCAACCTTGTGCGCCGCCATCCATTCAACTTCACCCCTGATTTTATCAATCGGGAATTTTTTGATTTTCGGACTGAAACACCAGTCGCAGTATGAACACTGATAAGGACAGCCTCTGTTTGTTTCGCAGATTCCGCAGAAAACCGTGTCAGGCTCTTTTCTGATTATTTCATCAAATGTTCCCGAAAGATACGGCGACGGATAGTCGTCAACGCTCTCATAATATTTGTATGCGTTCTTTACGCTTTTTCCGTCCCTGCGATATGAAATGTTTTCAACATCAGACATATCGCCTTCGCCCGCGAGAGCGCAAAGAACTTTATAAAACGGCTCCTCGCCCTCGCCGTGAATAAGAATATCCACATAAGCGAAGTTGTCGAGCAGGTCGTTGTTGTCAGGCACATTGTGACCGCCGTAAAGAATAATGCAGTCGGGGTAGCGCTCTTTTATGAGCGTTGAAAGAACCTTATTATATTCCTGAGTCCAGTTTGAACAGGAAAAAGCGACAAGAAACGGGTCGATTATGTTCTCAATGACCTTTACGGGCTCTTCGCGCCTGTAAGTGAATCCCGCAAGACGGTAGTGAGATTTTATGAAATCGTGTTTGAACGCGTATGCGGCAAGGCAGCCCGTAGCGTAGGGGAGGTAAACGGACTGACCGTAGTTGAGACCCGCCTGAATAAAATATATGTTTTTTATGTCCGTTCACCGCCCTTCGTCTGAATCTGTTTTATATTACGGAAATGTCGTTTTCGTAAATATTCTTGCTGTCTTTTCTGCCATACCACACAACAAAACGGGCGTAGTCCGCGATTGTGTCATAGGTTTTCGCGCCGCTGATTTTATACCGCGTTTTCCGTTTTTCAAGCGTCGGTTTTTCGTTAAGAAACGCTGTTGAAAAATATGAAAGGAAATCGTAATCGCTTTCAAGTGAGTTTTCACTTTTATCTTCGGGTTTTTTCAGCATAAAAATCTGAAAATCAAGCAGACTGTCAAGAATATCCTTTTCAATTCCCAGCGTTTCCAGATATCCCTTCGCTTCAGCGTAAAAATCGGAATAGTTGTCAATAATATTGAGAAAAGCAAATTCGTCAAAAGACCACAGCACATCGCCGAATCTTTCGTCGTGAGCGGTAAGCTCGCCCGTGCCGTCAATGATTTTTCTGTAACGGTCTTCAATATCGCTTATGACCGAATGAACAAACCCGTCTTCCCGGGCCTGAAAATACGCAATCAGGTTCTCAAAAAACGCCTTGTATTTTATTCCGAGTTCAAAATAAGAATACAGCGCGAAGAATTCCAGCATGCCGAGATGGTGGAAGCACTGAACGAAATCCGAGAAAATGTTTGTTCTTATCCAGTCGTCCTCATCCATCGAAAAAGTCGAGGTGACTATTCTCGAATACTCGGGAATTGAGTCCGCGTGCTTGTAACTCATGTGCGGCTGATTAAGCGGAATGACATTTGCCTTGATTTTGTATTTTTCTATGAATCCCGGGTCTCCGAGATCGGAGCCGGGCAGCAGTTCGCAGTTGTGAATATAAATCGAATGGTGCTGACCTGCCGTGAGCAACTCGTCAATTCCGTTTGCGAAACTTTCATATGTTTCGCCGGGCAGACCGAGAATAAGCTCCGTATATGTCGGAATATGCGCCTCGTTATATTTGCTCATCAGTTCCTTGAAAAAGTCAACGGTGATGTTCGTCCTGCCGATGATTTTCAGCGCCTCGGGCGACATTGACTGAAAAGCGAGAGTAACGCCCTTGTTCATACCGTTTTCCGTGAGCTTCAGACCGATTTCGAAAATGCGCTGACTGTTGTTCTTTGCGAACGACGCCTGAAATTTTTTCGGATATCCGGTTTCGTTTTTTAGTTCAATCAGCTTGTCTATGTAATAGGAATCTCTTTCGAAAAGTCCGAAATTCGAGTCCGCGCAGCCGCAGAACTCCAGCTTGTGGTCCGCCATCCAGCGGAATTCGGCAAGAGTCCTCTCCTCACTGAACATCCGCATTTTGCCTTTCAGAGTTCCCCAGTCGCAGAAAGCGCAGTGATATGGGCAGCCGCGGTTGCTCTCATAAAGAAAGATGAATTCAGTGTCGGGGTATTCCTCAAAAATAGGCTCGAAAGTTCCTTCAAGATAAGGGGAGGGGTAATCCGAATAATTGTAATATTCCCGTTTCGCTGCGACGGATTTTCCGCCTTTCCTGTAAACCAGATTCGGAATATCCTCAAAACTGTCAAGTCCGATATATGAGCGCAGCAGGCGTAAAAAAGGCTCCTCGCCCTCACCCTGAATAATGATGTCAATAAAGTCATAATCGCTCAGATTGCTGCTGTCGGGCGCAATCTGATGGCCGCCGAAAACAATAATGCATTCGGGAAACGCTTCTTTTATGGCTTTTGCCATAGTGATATTATAAGTGAAATTCCAGATATATGTCGAAAAAGCCGCCAGGAAAGGGTTTTCCAATTTGCCCACGGTTTCGTTTATATCGTCACGCAGAAAGAAAAGCTTTTTAAGGCAGTAGTTTTCCTTTATTTCCGGGTTGTGCCAGGCGTAAGCGGCGAGCGTGCCGATGGCGTAAGGAATGTGTGCCTGATTGCCGTAATGGTAATTCGGCTGAAACATATAAATGTTTTTCAATTCAGGCACCTCCTTTGACAATGATAATAACCCGGCTTATCCGGCGGTCAGATTTTCTTTTTTCGTAAAACGCACCTTAAAGACCACAGGCAGATATGAGAGTTTAAGTAAAAACGAATTGCGAGATTTCTCGCGGTTCTCCATACGCCATACGGCAGGAACTTCCACAAACTCATAGCCGAGCCGTTTCAGCTTTAGCGTGTTTTCAAGAACAACGGGGAAATCTTCTCTGTCCCATGTGATTTTTTTCATGCTTTCCGTCGGAAATATTCTGAATGAATATGTGTAGTCGTGAACGTCTTTTCCGTAAAGAACCCTCAGCATCTGCTGAAAAGCGAAATTGCAGATTTCATTGAATTTTCCGTAGCCCTCAAAGCCTCCGCCTTCAATCCATCTTGAAGCGATTACAACGGAGTCGGGATTCTGCTTTGATTTTTCGATTAACCGCGCGAGAACTTCGGGGGATGTGTCCGGGTCTCCGGTGAAATGAGCGATGTGCGTTCCCTTCGCGAGAAAGAGAGATTCATAAAGAGCCCCTCTGATTTTCGGCATTTCCTGTCTGTGAGTGACAATTGAAATCAGGGGATATTCTTTTTTGAGTCTGTCGATTATTTCAAGACAAAGGGGAGTGGTTTTTTCCCAGATAACAAAGATTATTTCGCAGATATCTTCCTCGTTGCACAGCGATATCGCTTTTTTTACATTGTTTTCAAGCGTTTTTTCTTCGTTTGTCACGGGAATAATAATAGATACACTGAACAAATGCCCACCGTCATTTCATAAACAAATTTATTATAGAGTATAATTATCCCAACTTATCATATCATTTAATTATATAAATAATATACTCAAATGTCAACTTTATGTTCGGTGCCGTATATATACTCAAATGTTGACGAAACCGCAATAAAATATTATAATCGGTTTTAACATAAAGTTACGCGGAGGATTTACTATGAAAAAATCATTTCTGTGCTTTTTTATGGCTCTGATATGTGTTTTCAGTGTCGCGCTTTGCTCCTGTTCAAAAACTTCCGGAGAACCCGAAACGACTCAGAATAAAGAAGAGGTTGAATTCCGCTCAAAAGTCAACGAGAAGCTCGGCTTTGAATACAGTTTCGACACGGCAAAAATGAAATCCGTTGATGATTTCGCCTCAATGATTGACAAAATCAATACATACATTCCCGCATTCTCTTCAAAAGAGGATATCGACGAAGCGTATATTGAAGATTTCTTCATCCGTTATTATTCCGGCGTTGATCCCGAAAGCTGCGATGTAATTGAAAATGAGGAAGGCGAAAAAACCGCTGTCGCAAACCGCGATACCGTCATCTCACTGCTTTTCCTGATTTTCAGAATAGATTCCTTTGACTTCCCCACGAAAGAGGAAAATCCCGGCTTTTACAGCGACGGAAGTATGGTTTACATAAAGACCGCTGACCAGGGAGACGCCGTTTACTGTGTTTCCGAAACGAAATCCGAAAATACGGAGAACTATATCATAATGTCAAGAATGCGCGGCGAAGACGGTATAGAATCATTCAGACTGAACTTTGCCGAAGACGAATTCGGGTATTACATTTCATCAATCGAAAACTGAAAACAGAAGCATTTATAAATCATAATGCCGTGTCCGGAAGGGCACGGCATTTTTGCGGAAAAACAACGCTTGACAAACTGCAAACAATGTTGTAAAATTAAATTGCAAAAAATCAAATTGCAAAAAACCAAAAGGAGGAAGAAAAATGGAATACACATACAGAACAAAGGGAGTATGCTCTCAATTTATAAAATTCGACCTTGACGGCGACAAAGTCTCGAACATAGTTTTTTTGGGCGGATGCCCCGGCAATTTAAAAGCTATTTCAAAACTTGTTGACGGCTGGAGTGTTGAAAAAATCGAGCAGTATCTCAAAGGCAACACCTGCGGCAACAAACCCACATCCTGCGCGGACCAGCTCGCGATAGCGGTGCGTCAGGCATATGACAGCGAAAACAACGGCTGATGCGGAGGGCGAAATGAACGATTACGATGTTCTCAAACTTGAAAATCAACTCTGTTTTCCGCTCTACGCCGCGTCAAGAGAGGTCATAAAACGCTACAAGCCTTTTCTTGATCCTCTCGGTCTTACTTACACGCAGTATATTGCTATGATGGTCCTCTGGGACTGCCGCAAAATGAGCGTCAAGGATCTTGGCGATAAACTTTTTCTTGACAGCGGCACGCTGACCCCTCTTCTCAAAAAACTCGAGGCGCAGGGCTATATAACCCGCCTGCGTTCGGAGGAAGACGAAAGAGTGCTTATTGTCGAAACAACACCCAAGGGCAGAAGGCTCCGCGAGAAAGCGGTCGATGTTCCGCAAAAAGTCGGCTGCTGTGTTAAACTGACATCCGATGAAACGCAAAAGCTTTACACCCTTCTTTACAAACTCCTCGGCACAATGGAATAATCAAAAAGCAGCCTCGCGGGAGGCTGTTTTTTTATTTCATTATCGTCTTTTTTCTTCAATCATATCTCTTATTCTCATCGCCGCTGCGGCGGCTTTTCCGAAATACTCATCAGGTGACACATCTTCATACTCTCCGCTTGTGTGTCGCATAAGTTCGAGCATAACCGTGCCGTCAAAACCGCTTTTTGCGATGTGCGAAGCGGCTTTTTCAAAATCAAGTCCCGCGTCAAAAGGAATCATATGTCTGTCTTCGTTATGAATCGCGAAATTGTCGTGAATATGCAGGGCTACAAGCCTTGAACCGAAAAGCGGCATATACTCCCTGCCGTCGGCGAAACACGCCTCGTGACCGACATCCCAGCAGAAACACGCTGTCGGATATTCCTCCATGGCGAAAGCGATATTGGCAAGCTTGCGCTGATTTTCAAACGCTATTTTCACGCCCTTGCTGTCCGCGTAATCAACAAGCTCCCTGAAATGAGTGTAACCCGCGTCGCTTACTCTCGGCGCGTCATCTCCGGATGAAAGGTGAACCACATCAACGGGAATATCGTTTCTTTCGCAGGCGTCAACACTGTCTTTGAGCATCCGCAGAGCGTCATCACCGTCGGAATTGTCAAACCATATGCGGTTTATTCCGCGAAACGGAGCGTGGCAGGTGTCGGGTGAAATGTTTTCTTTTCTTACCGCTTCGACAATCTCGTCAAGATTCGGGTCGTTTGACATTGTGAACATAGCCTCAAAGCCGTATTTTTTTAAAAAGGCAATCTGTTCCTCAATGCTTAACTCGCCTTTTCCGTAAGCGTCCCAGCTTATGCCGATTTTCATTTTCGCACCTTCTTTTCGATAAATCCGAATAAACAATACCACAAAAAATCAGGGCAGTCAAAAAATTTTTTCGGTTTTGTGCAATAATCTGCCGTCCTTGATCGTTTTATAAGTGAAAACAACTCGGAAAGGAGTTCGAAAAAAATGAAAAACAAGGTCAGAATTGGAATATGCATAATTATGGCGGTCGTGCTTATCGCCGTAGCGCTCTGCGCCTGCGGAGCAAGCGTCAACAGAAAAGCGGCGGCGGAAGAATCCTTGTATATGAACACACAGCAGGAAGACACAAAAGACAGCGTATGGTATGTCGATACACTGACCAGGGGATCCGCCGGAAATAATTACGGCTATTCATCAAAATCAACGGCCGCCTATGACAGCGCAGAACCCGAAGAGGCAGCCGAAAACAGCGCCGCGGCATCGGGCAAAAAAAGCGATTACAACGCCATTGCCGACGCTTCCTCACGCAAACTCATAAGAGATGCCACTCTCGAAATCGAAACAGAAAAATATGATGATTTCACTTCCGAACTCAACAAGGCGATATTAAAATCGGGCGGCTATGTTCAGTCGTCATCCGAGTCGGGAAACACCTATAATTACACCAGCTCCCGCTTTATGCAGATGACGGTCCGCATCCCCTCGGATAATCTCGACACCTTCCTCAACAGCGTGTCAACCATAGCCACCGTAACCTCAAAGGAAATCTCCGTCAAAGAGATTACGGGACAGTATATCAGCACACAGAGCAGAATAAAAGCGCTCGAGGCGGAGTATGACGCCCTTCTCAACATTCTCAAAAAAGCTGATAAAGTTGAAGATCTTATCACCCTTCAGGACAGACTTACAAGCGTAAACGCCGAGCTTGAAAGAAACAAGACCACTCTCAAAACCTACGATGAGCAAATAGCCTACTCAACCGTAACAATGAGCATTGACGAAGTGCAGAGAGTAACAACCACAACCGAAACCGGAACCTTCGGTCAGGAACTAAAAAGCAGACTTTCCGACAATCTCTACGATATCTCGGAAGGCGCCCGCTCCTTCGCGTTATGGTTCATAAGCTCGCTGCCTTACATTCTCATTTTCGCGGTGATCGCGGTTGTTGTCCTGATAATCGTCAGACATATCCTTAAAGGCAAAAAAGTAAATTCGGAAAAAGTCAGAAAACAGTTTGAAGAATCAAAAGAAACCAAGTAAAAAATAAAGTTGAGAACGGCGCGGCAATATGATATTATAATTGTATCATTTAACCGGAGGTCAGTTCAATGAGCGACAGGCTGTCTGGCAGAGATGCCTTCAACTACGCCTTTGAAAACTTCACAGATACAGTTTACCGTGTTGCCGCGCACAACACTCCCTCCGCCGCGGATGCTGAAGACATCACACAGGATGTTTTTGTGAAACTGCTTGAAAAAACAAGAAGCTTCAAAAATCCCGAGCACCTCAAAGCGTGGCTCATACGCGTAACCGTCAATCTCTGTCATTCCCTTTACCGCTCAACGGGGCGGCAGGCGGAACTTGACGGCGATATTCCCGCGCCCGAAGGTGATGACTTAAAGGTTATCGACTATGTCAAAGCCCTGCCTGAGAATTACCGCAACGCGATTTATCTGCACTATTACGAGGGTTATTCGGCGGGCGAAATTGCCGATATTCTCGGCTCGAAACAGAATACGGTTCTCTCCTGGCTCAGACGGGGCAGGGAGTTGTTAAAAGAACAGATAGGGGGATTTGACGATGAATAACAAAGAAAAATATATTGCCGAAGTCTTGAAAAGGCTCAGATGAAGCCCGGAAAGAGCGTATATAAAAAGATTATCCCGCTTGCCGCCTGCCTTGTAATCGCGCTTCTGATTGCCCTTCCCGGCTTCGTTTTCAGAGCGGGAAGAGCCAAGTCAGCGGCTGATGAAATCGCTTATGACAACGCCGCTGTAGCCGAACAGGCCGTCGCCGAAGAATATGCCGAAGAGGAAATCGCGGATTATGACAACACCGCCGATAGAAAATCATACGGCGCCGTTGCGAACTCACATTCAAAATCCGAATCCGGAACATGGTATGTCGATGTTCTCAACAGAGGCCTTTCCGATATGGAACAGAAGGCGGTTCTGGGATACAGTTACAACAGCAAAGGTGACTATTTCTATATTGATGACAAGTCTTGCTGGCAGCAGGGCAGCAGTTATAATGATGTTTATGATAATCAAACCGGTTTTTCAACGATGTTCATTGATAAAATAAGAATAAGATTTGATTATGAAGATACGGCATATATGATTCAACTTTGGAAAGGTCAGTATGGCTGGGTTTTCGTTGGCGGAGAAATCAGTGTTTACACTTCCAACGATTTCAAAACGACCGACATCAACCGGACGGATATTAACCACTATTATTGCGCTGATAAATCAGACTGGATCAATATGAGTATGAATCTTTATTGGGATAAGGACAAAAGCGGCAATTATGAAAAACTGCTTTCAAGACCTTATGCCGAATACTGGTGGTGCAACGGTTTCAGGTATGGAAATCTCAACAACTTCTCATCCCCAATCACCGAACTAATTATGAAGGCAAGAATCACTTTCAAGTCCGCGACACAGGCGTCATTATTCACAAACGGTATGAAGCGGATGGGCTTCAAAGCGTCGTCTGCGTCAGGTGATCTGTCGAATGACAGTGTTTTTCAAAATGACTCGGATGTTTATTTCAAATGGTGTTCGGTATGTATGAATTCTCCTGCACCAAAACTGGCAACCAAAACCGAAAACTCCGATAGCAGCGGCAAAACCGAACATAAGACAGGCGACAGCATTTGGGATATATTCACAGCACAGTCAACCGTTTCAAGCGGGAACTCAAAGCCCTCGGAATAAAACAATTTACCCACCGCTTTGATAGGAAAATTATTAATTAAACCTTAATATTTAAAATTTGTATTTACAAAAGCACTCTTTTTTGTTATATTATCAAAGATATTGATAAAAGGAGTGCTTTTTGTATGCCATTTTCAGATTTGGGCGTTCTTCTGGGTGAAGTTTCGCGTCAGCAGATCATCCATACTTCGAAGAACCCTCTCAAAGCGCAGAACAATGTGCTTAAAAAAATCGTCCGCAGAAACAAGAGCTGCGAACTCGGTCAGAAACTCAACCTCAAAGATGTTCATTCAATTGAGGATTATCAGAATATAGTTCCTCTTTCAACATATGCGGATTACGAGCCTTATGTTGACCGTATGATGAACAACGGCGAAAAAAGACTTATGTTCAACGGCATGAATCTTCGCTACGCTTCTTCGTCGGGTTCGGTAGGCAAGCCGAAAATGCTCCCCAAGGGTCTTAACGACCTCTGGAAAATGCAGTGCATCGGTTTCTCCGTTTCGGTTACAACGGCCTATCATCACCTTAAAGGCAAGGGCATCCGCCTCAAGAACCAGTTGGGTCCCCTCGCTCTCAACCTTTCGGGTCACAAAACTCCCGACGGCAAAATGAGCAACGGCGCCGCGCAGATTCCCCTGCGTATGTTAAAGCCCATACTTCCGTTCTTCTGCACATCTCCTCTTCCTCTTCTTTTCCCCAATCTTGAGGATAAATTCGACACATCATACCTTCATCTGCGTTTCTGCCTTGAAAACAAGAAGGTTACATATCTCGGCTCAATAGTCGTAACTCTCCTTACCCAGATGTTCGACTATCTTGAAGAGAACTGGGAAATGCTTTGCGACGACATCGAAAAGGGTATTATCAACCCGGATATCGACTGCCCGGATTATTTCCGCAAAAAATACGCCAAGAAATTCAAACCCAACCCCGAAAGAGCGGCTGAACTCCGCAAAGAGTTCGAAAAGGGCTTTGATGATCCCATTGCTCCCCGTATCTGGCCGAATCTCCAGTGGGCATACGGTATGATGAGCTCCAACCTCGCGATTTACGCCGAAAAACTCCGCAAGGCCATCGGTCCCGACATCGGTATTCACAGAATGGGCTACGCCGCGGCGGAAGGCTATTTCGCAACTCCGCTTGAACTTGATGTTGAAGACTATGTCGCTATTCCCTACACCGTTTTCTTCGAGTTCCTTCCCATCGAAGAGGATGAAGAAAAAGCCGACGATACAGTCAGACCTCTTCTTCTCAACGAACTTGAAGTAGGCAAAATGTATGAGATGATAGTTTCCAACTTCTCCGGTCTTTACAGATACAAAATGGAAGATGTTGTCAAGGTTACCGGTATGTTCAACAACACTCCGAGAATCCAGCTCTGCTACAGACAGAATCTTTCAATGAATGTTGCCAACGAAAAGACAACAACCGATATGACCGATGCAGCTGTAGCGCGCATAGTCAAGGAAGTCGGCGTTGAATATCAGGGCTTCAGCTTCTATCCCGATTTCACGACCAAGCCCCCGAGATATACTCTCCTTATGGAAGTCAAGGGCGAAGCCGATGAAGAAAAGCGACAGGGCCTTATCGAAGGTCTTGACCACGCGATGGATGACATCAACGAGAAGTATTACAAATACCGCCGTTGGGGTATGCTCGGCAAACCCGAGGTTCTCTTCCTCAAAGAAAACGCTTATCTTGATTACAACAAGTTCCTTACCGACAAGGGCGTTGTTCTCAACCAGATCAAGCCCGTAACCGTTATCAACAACGAAGAGAGAGAACAGTTCTTCTTCTCACATGTCGCGACCGACGCTCCCGTTGTCAAAGATGTTCTCGCAAAGTTTGAGAAATAAGAAAAACGGTTATTTTTTCTGTTGACAAAATAAAAATATGTGATATACTAATTACCGACCGCAAAGGTAGGTAAATAAATCGCCACCGCATACGCGGCGGCGATTTTGTTGTTTTAAGGTAAAAACAGTAATTATATAAGGAGCAATTATGATTTACGCTGACAACGCATCAACAACAAAAATGAGCAAAACGGCGATTAACGCCATGCTGCCGTATTTTGACAATATCTACGGCAATCCCTCAAGCCTTTACGCTTTCGGGCAGGAGGCTAAAGAGGCGCTTGAAGATTGCAGGGCGAGAGTAGCAGCCTGCCTCAACTGCGAACCCCGTGAAATCACTTTCACATCCGGCGGCAGCGAAGCAGATAACCAGGCGATTATCTCCGCCGCGAGAATGGGCGCAAAAAAAGGCAAAAAGCATATTATCTCAACCGCATTTGAGCATCACGCCGTTTTGCATACTTTAAAAGCGCTCGAAAAAGAAGGCTTTGAAATTACTCTTCTCGATGTCCACTCAACAGGCCTTGTTACTCCCGAACAGGTGCGCGACGCCATAAGAGAAGACACCTGTCTTGTAACAATAATGTTCGCGAATAACGAGATAGGCACAATCGAGCCCATAAAAGAAATCGGCGAAGTCTGCCGTGAAAAAAATGTTCTCTTCCATACAGACGCAGTCCAGGCCGTCGGCCATGTTAAAGTTGATGTTAAAGAACAGAATATCGATATGCTCTCAATCTCGGCGCACAAATTCCACGGCCCCAAAGGCACGGGCGTTCTTTATGCGAGAAAGGGTATAGTCCTCACATCCGTCATTAACGGCGGAGCGCAGGAAAGAGGCAAAAGAGCAGGAACGGAAAACATCGCGGGCATAGCGGGTATGACCGCCGCTCTCGAAGAGGCCTGCAAAAGCATCGACGAAAACGCCGCTAAAACAATCCCTCTTCGCGACAGACTTATTGAGGGCTTAAACAAAATACCTTACGGCGAACTCAACGGCACTCTTGAAAAACGACTTCCCGGCAATGTCAATTTCTGCTTTGAAGGCATAGAAGGCGAATCCCTTCTGCTCCTTCTTGATGACAAAGGCGTGTGCGCTTCATCCGGTTCAGCCTGCACATCGGGCTCGCTTGACCCCAGCCATGTTCTGCTCGCAATCGGAAGACCTCACGAGGTGGCGCACGGCTCGCTGAGACTGACAATAAACGAAGAATTTACCGAAAAAGATATTGATTATATTATCGAAGCGGTTACCGATGTCGTAACCTATCTCAGAAATATGTCTCCGTTCTGGCGCGACCTTGTCAGCGGCAAACGCGAGCACGTATTCGCAAAGTGAAAGGAGAATAAAAATGGCACTTTACAGCGAAAAAGTTATGGATCATTTCCGCAATCCCCGCAATGTCGGCGTGATTGAAGACGCGGACGGCGTAGGCGAGGTAGGCAATCCCGTCTGCGGCGATATAATGAAGATTTATCTTAAAATCGACAACGATGTTGTTACCGATGTCAAATTTGAAACCTTCGGCTGCGGCAGCGCGATAGCGTCAAGCTCAATGGCTACCGAACTCATCAAAGGCAAGCCCGTTTCGGAAGTTCTGCAACTGACAAACAAGGCTGTCGTTGAGGCGCTCGACGGTCTGCCCGCGCACAAGCTTCACTGCTCCGTGCTCGCGGAGGAGGCAATCAAAAAAGCGCTCAAAGATTATTACGACAGAAACGGAATAGAGTATGACAAATCTCTCTTCCCGGATTGCGACGGCTGCGCTCACTGCTGCGATCAATGAGCCTCGTTGAACGGCTGAGGGCGGACCGGAATCTGCCCGATGATGAACTAAAAGCTCTGCTTGAAACAGACCGTTTTGACGAAGAACTTTACAAAGCGGCTGACGAAGTCAGAAGATCGGTTTACGGTAACGGCGTTTTTCTTCGCGGTCTGATAGAGTTTACCAATTACTGCAAAAACGACTGCCTATACTGCGGAATCCGCCGAAGCGGCAAAGCCGACAGATACCGCCTTTCAAAAGAGCAGATTCTCGACTGTTGCAAGGAAGGTTACAAACTCGGTTACCGGACCTTTGTTTTGCAGGGCGGAGAAGACCCTTATTATACCGATGATATCCTCTGCGATATCATCTCTTCAATCCGCTCTTTATATCCCGATTGCGCAATAACTCTTTCAATCGGTGAGAAGAGCGAAGAGAGTTACCGCCGTTTTTTTGAGAGCGGAGCAAACCGCTTTCTCCTGCGTCACGAAACCGCGGAAGAAAGCCACTATTCAAAACTGCATCCACCGGAACTCTCTCTCTCAAACCGTAAGCAGTGTCTTTTCAACCTGAAAAAAATCGGCTATCAGGTCGGCACGGGGTTTATGGTAGGCTCACCTTATCAGACGACGGAAAACATTATTTCCGACCTGCGTTTTATGCAGAGTCTCTCACCCGATATGATAGGCATAGGCCCGTTTATTCCCGCCGAAGGCACGCCGTTTGAGAGCTTTCCTCAAGGGAGCGTCAAACTGACTTTACGGCTGATTTCAGTTATGCGTCTTATGTTTCCGCACGCCCTTATTCCCGCAACTACCGCGCTCGGCACTTTGCATCCGCAGGGCAGGGAACTCGGTTTGAAAGCCGGGGCAAATGTTGTAATGCCGAATCTTTCACCCGTTGAATACCGCGACAAATACTCCATTTATGACAATAAAATCTGCACGGGAGAAGAATCCGCGCAGTGCAAGGACTGTCTCCGCATAAGAATCGAGAGCGCCGGCTATGAGATTTCCGATTCCGTCGGCGATGTTAAAAGGATTAATTGAATGAAAGCATTGATTGCAATGAGCGGCGGAGTTGATTCCTCCGTTGCCGCTTATCTTATGAAATCGCAGGGATATGACTGCATAGGCTGCACGATGAAGCTTTTCGATAATAAAGAGGAACAGGCGTCACAGGGTAAAACCTGCTGTTCTCTTGAAGATGTCGAAGACGCACGTTCCGTCGCTTTCAGGCTCGGAATGCCGTATTATGTATTCAATTTCACAGGCGATTTTGACAAAAAAGTAATCGACAATTTCATAAAATGCTATGAGAAGGGAATGACTCCCAATCCCTGTATCGACTGTAACCGCTATATGAAGTTCGACGGTCTTTACGAGCGCGCGAAGGTGCTCGGCTGCGATTATATAGTTACCGGTCATTACGCGAGAATTGAAAAACAGGGCGAAAAATATGTGCTGAAAAAAGCGCTTGATTTAACCAAAGACCAGAGCTATGTTCTCTATTCCTTCAACCAGGAACAGCTGGCGCACACACAATTTCCGCTCGGTGAACTCACAAAGGTTCAGACGCGTGAAATCGCTGAGCAAAACGGATTCATAAACGCATCCAAGCCCGACAGTCAGGATATCTGCTTCGTTCCCGACGGCGATTACGCACGGGTTATCGAGGAACGAACGGGCAGGGTTTATCCCAAAGGCAGTTTCGTAAAAAAAGACGGCACGGTTTTAGGCGAACACAAGGGAATAATCCACTACACAATCGGTCAACGCAAGGGGCTTGGAATTTCCGCCCCGAACCCGCTGTTTGTTCTCTCAATAAATCCCGCTGACAATACGGTCGTTCTGGGCGACCACGAGGACCTTTTCTCCGACGAACTCTATGTCGGCGGCTTCAACTGGATTTCGGGCGAAATTCCTGAGGGCGAGTTTCACTGCAACGCAAAAATCCGTTACAGGCAGAAGGAACAGCCCGCAACGGTCACACCGATAGACGAATCAAGAATAAAAATAAAATTTGACGAGCCGCAGCGCGCGATAACTCCCGGTCAGTCCGCCGTTCTTTATGACGGAGATATTGTGCTCGGCGGCGGAATAATAGAGCGAAACGATTATGAGCAGATTTGAAAGAACACAGATGCTTCTCGGCGAGGCGGCAATGAAAAAACTCGCTTCATCGCGGGTTGCCGTTTTCGGAGCGGGCGGCGTAGGCGGCTATGTTATTGAAGCGCTCGCGCGTTCGGGCATAGGCGCGCTTGATATAATAGACCACGACACCGTGAGCGAATCGAACCTGAACCGCCAGATTCTCGCTACCTCCGAAACAGTAGGTCAATACAAGGTGGATGCAGCGAAACAGCGGGTCAGTATCATCAATCCCGAATGTAGGGTAAACGCCCTGAAACTCTTTTATCTGCCCGACACGGAGAAAGAGATTAGTTTTACGGATTACGATTATGTTGTTGACGCGATAGACACCGTAACAGGCAAACTCCTTATAGTTCAGAACGCGAAAAACGCGGGAGTTCCCGTCATCAGCGCAATGGGAACTGGCAATAAACTCGATCCCTCAAAACTTAAAGTCGCGGATATATACGACACCTCCGTTTGTCCGCTCGCGAGAATAATGCGAAATGAACTGCGTAAAAGAAATATCGATTCGCTTAAGGTTGTTTATTCCGAAGAAAAGGCGATGAAACCCGTCGAACCCGCCGACAGCACAGACGGCTCAACACGCCGCGACATTCCCGGCTCAACCGCGTTCGTTCCGTCTGCGGCAGGGCTGATTATAGCCTCGGAAGTAATAAAAGATTTAACCGGCATAAGAAACGAAGAATAAAAGACAGGTGTTTTAAAATGATGATTTCAACAAGGGGCAAATATGCTCTGCGCGTAATGATTGATTTGGCGGAACAGGGCTCCGACAAATATATTGCCATGAAAAAAATTGCCGAAAGGCAGAATATTTCTCTCAAATATATCGAAAGAATCCTTCCTCCTCTCGTCAAGGCCGATTTAATCGAGGGTGTTCACGGCAAGGGCGGCGGATATAAATTAACCCGTAAGCCCGAGGAGTATAAAATCTCCGAGATTCTCTCACTGACAGAAGGCGACCTTGCTCCCGTAACCTGCCTTGAATGTGGAGCGGAACCCTGTAAAATGCACGCCGAATGCAGAACTCTCCCGCTATGGAGCGAGCTCAATAAAATCATTTACAACTACCTCGACTCCGTAACCATCGCCGACCTTATGAGAGACCTTAAATCCGAATAATAAAACATAACACCCGGCAGTCATACGACTGCCGGGTGTTTTAAAAACAAGTATTAACCTAATACCTAATACCTAACCCCTGGCTCACCACTCGTCATTCTCATCAAGCATAACAGCGTGAGCGCATCTTATTCCGTCAACCGCCGCGGATACAATTCCTCCGGCGTATCCCGCGCCCTCTCCGCAGGGATATATTCCTCTTATGTTCGCCTGATAAATCTCATCTCTCAAAATCCTGACAGGGGAGGAGCTCCTTGTTTCGGGCGCCGTCAATGTCGCGTCGGGCATAGCGAAGCCGTTGAGCATTTTATCCATTTTAAGAAGCGCCGATGCCATTGTGTCCGTTACCTTTTCGGGCAGAATTTCTCTTATGTCGCCGGGGGTGACCCCGGTCGGGCAGGTGGGTTTAACGCTTCCGAGAGCCTTCGAAGGCGTGTTTTTCAAAAAATCTCCCACCGTCTGACAGGGTGCGGAATAATCCGAACCGCCTTTGACAAACGCGGTTCTTTCTATTTTTCTCTGCAGCTCAATTCCCGCAAGAGGATGCTCGTCTCCGAAGTTTTCGGGCTCAATTCCCACCAGCAATGCGGAATTCGAGTTTTCACCGTCGCGGGCGTATTCGCTCATACCGTTTACAACCACGCTGTTTTCTTCCGAGGCCGCGGCAACAACCATACCGCCGGGACACATACAGAATGTGTATGCTCCTCTGCCGTGTTCGGGGTGACAGGCCATCTTGTAGTTGGCGGCCCCCAGAGCGGGATGTCCCGCGTATTTTCCATATTGCGCGCGGTCAATCATCTCTCTCGGATGCTCGATTCTCACGCCCACGGAAAACGGCTTTTGCATCATCTTTATTCCCTTTTTGTAAAGCATCTCAATTGTGTCTCTCGCCGAGTGACCGATGCTCATAATAACCGTGTCGGTCTCGAAATCTGTAAAGCCGCCGCTTTCGTTGCGGTAAGTTATGCCCTGAACCACTCCGTTCGCGATAATAATGTCGGTAATCTGCGCGCCGAAATGAATCTCTCCGCCCAGCGAGATTATTTCCTCCCTGAATGCCTTCACAACACCGCCCAGACGGTCCGTTCCTATATGCGGATGAGAAGAGTATTTAATCTCTTCGGGAGCGCCGTGAGCGACAAGCTCGTCAATAACCTTTCTGCAAAGCGGGTCTTTTATTCCCGTAGTCAGTTTTCCGTCGGAAAAAGTTCCCGCGCCGCCTTCGCCGAACTGAACATTTGAAGATGTGTTCAGTTTTCTTGTATTCCAGAAACCCTTTACATCCTTCGTTCTTGTGTCAACATCGTTTCCTCTCTCAAACACAACAGGCTTAAGTCCCGCTCTCGCGAGAATCAGAGACGCGAAAAAACCCGCCGGACCGAAGCCCGCGATAACCGGGCGAAGTTTGCTCGTCCTTCGCAGCGCAGGGGGTTCATAAATGATTTCTTTACCCTCTTCGACCTTCGGATTACGGCAGCTTTTAAGCACCGCTTTTTCGTCGCTGTCAAGAGTGACATTGATATTGTAAACAAAATAAATGTCGTCTTTTTTGCGGGAGTCAACCGCCTTTTTGGCGATTTCAATTCCCGTTATTTTCCTTTTCGGGCAACGCAAAGCTTTGGCGGCAAGAGCGAGAAGTTCACTCTCGTCGCTGTCAAGAGGCAGTTTCAGTTCGTTTATTTTCAGCATTCCGCTTTTCCTCCGAGTTCGCCTGCCGTAAGCCCCGACGACCACGCCCATTGCAGGTTGAAACCTCCGCAGTGAATGCCGTCAACATCGATTATCTCGCCCGCGAAAAACAAGTTGTCACAAACAAGTGATTCCATTGTTCCGGGGTTGATTTCCTTTGTGCTCACTCCGCCGCTTGTAACCTGTGCGCAGTCAAAACCCTTCGTTCCTGTAACCTTTATTCTGAAATGATGTATGGTGTCAACAATAAGTTCAATATCATTTTTCGTCAGTGTTTTTATTTCTTTGCCCGGTGAATAAACGCCGCTTGCTTTCAGAACGGCAATACCCGCCGCCTTGGGCACAAGCCCCGTCAGCATTGAATCGCAGTCCCTGCAGTTTTCGCGGCACAGAGATGTCAGGTAATCCGTAATCTCCGCTTTGCTCATTTCGGGAACAAGGCCAATTACTGCAAATATATCCGTGCCTTTTTCTTTATTCTTTTCAAGCGCCGAAGCGATTTCCATCGCGGCTATGCCCGAAATTCCGCTGTCAGTGAAAAGAATTTCTCCGCGTGAAGAACCGATTGTTTTGCCGTTCTTTTCAACCGTTATAAATGCGTCGTGTATTCTCACACCTTTTAGCGGCTTTGTGACTGCCGCGTCCGCCGTGAGCGGCACAAGAGCGGGGTAAAGCTTTGTAACCGTGTGCCCGAGACTTTCCGCGAGAGCGTAGCCGCTGCCGTCCGAGCCCTGCGACGGTGATGCCTTTCCGCCCGTTGCGATAATCAGCTTGTCACAAAAGTATTCGCCGTTAAGCATAAAACCGCCGTTCTGTTTTTTAACATCCGTTACCGCAACACCCGTAATCAGTTCAGTTCCGTCAAGATTAAAACGAATGGCATCAACAACGCTTGCTGCCGTGTTGGAGAGGGGATAAATTCTGCCCTCACTGTCAGTATATGTTTTAAGTCCGAGCGATGAGAAAAAATCAAGAGTTTTGTTAACGGAGTATTTTTCAAACGCGTTTTCCGCAAATTCGCTGTTCATATATTCCGCACAGCGGTCTGAATCCGCGGTTTCGTTTGAAAGGTTGCATCTGCCGTTGCCCGTAGCGAGAATCTTTTTGCCGATTCGCGGAAGCTTTTCAATTACGGCTATGCTGAGCCCGGGATACAGTCTGTGCGCGTTTATCGCCGCAACAAGTCCCGAAGCGCATCCCCCTATGACAATTACATCAAACCTCTTCATTTTTTCCTCCGTTGAATTATTTATACAAAAGTTTACTATTTAAACCTTTAAAAGTCAACTTAATGAACATTGATATTATTGACAATATATGTTATAATATCAAAAATTAAAAAAGGAGACTGCATAAATGGAAATCAATAAAGATATGACTATAGGCGATGTTCTTGACGCAAATATGGAAGTTGCGCCTTTTTTCCTTGAAATGGGTATGCACTGCCTCGGCTGTCCCTCCGCGAGAAGCGAAACAGTAGAGCAGGCCTGCGCGGTTCACGGCGTTGATGCCGATGAACTCATTGCGAACATCAACGACTTTTTAGCCGGTAATGCTTAAACTTTCACCGAGATTACAGATGGCGGCGGATATGGTTCGGTTCGGCAAAACCGTGTGTGATGTCGGCACCGATCACGCATATCTGCCGTCTTATCTTATATTAAACGGAATCTCTCCCAAGGCTGTCGCTTCCGATATAGGCGAAGGACCTCTTGAAAACGCCGCGAAAACAGTGCGCGCATACGGCCTTTCGGAGAAAATATCCCTGCGCCTTTCGGACGGACTCTGGAACATCGGTGAAAACGATGCCGAAGATATCGTCCTTTGCGGTATGGGCGGCGAACTGATGGTCAGAATAATCGACGAAACACCGTGGCTCAGAAACGGGAACAAACATCTTGTCTGTCAGCCTATGTCGCACGCCGAAGACCTGCGCCGCTTTTTTATCGAAAACGGTTTTACTATCGAAAAAGAAACCGCCTGTGAGGATTCAGGCAGAGTATATATAGCGATTTCCGCATATTACACGGGCGAAACAAAAGCGTATCCGCCGGGCTTCATATATTACGGTATGCTTCCTGTTTCAACGGATAATCTTGCCCGTGCTTATGTTGAAAAACAGGCGCAGCGCCTTAAAAAACGAACAGACGGAATTGAAAACAATGAAGACCTTTTTGCTGAGTATAAACTTCTCAGCGAAGCACTGAAAGACATTGAAAGGAAGCTTGAAAATGCCGACGGTTAAAGATATTTACGATTTTATAAACTCAATAGCGCCCTTCGACCGCCAGAGCGAATGGGATAACAGCGGTATAGCCGCGGGCAGTTTTGAGCAGGAGGTGCAAACCGTCGTGCTTGCCCTCGATATCACGGCGGATGTTGTCGCTTTCGCGCGTGAAAACAACGCCCAGCTTGTTGTCAGCCATCACCCCGTTATTTTCAAACCGAGGAAACGGCTTATGAGCAACGACCCCGCCTATATGCTCGCAAACGCGGGCATGAGCGCAATCTGCGCGCACACTTCTCTCGATATAGCCGACGGCGGCGTCAATGACGCTTTAACCGAAAAACTCGGCTACGGCAAATGCAAGCCTCTCACAGCCGAAGGCGAAGCGGCAATGGTGCGCGTTTATGAATACGCCGAGCCGCGTGAAATCGGTGATATTGCCGCTGAAACAGCCAAAGCGCTTGAAACGGCGGTCAGATACTCCGACTGCGGCAAACCCGTTAAAAAAGTCGCCGTATGCGGCGGAGCGGGCTGTGATTTTGCGTCTCTCTGCGCCGACCTCGGCTGTGACCTTCTCATTACGGGCGACGCTGACCATCACGATTTCCTTGACGGAATAACCGACGGAATAAGCATTATAGCGGCAGGGCATTATGAAACGGAAAACCCCATTGTCGATGTCCTTGCGAACGCGATAAAAGAAAAATTCGGAGTAAATACCCTCGTCGCTCCGTCATCCGCTCCCTGTCAGACTACAGTTTGGATTTAAGGTGAATTAAATGCCCCTTGACGGATTAACCCTCCATTTCTTAAAATCGGAACTCTCAGACGCAATAATCGGGTCGAGAGTAGACAAAATCTACCAGCCGTCACGCGACGAGCTGGTGTTTTTGCTGCGCACAAGAGAGGGCTCAATGCGTCTTCTGGTCAGCGCATCGGCAAACTGTCCGCGCCTTCACCTTACAAAATACGCTCCCGAAAACCCCGCGCAGCCTCCGATGCTCTGTATGCTTCTCCGAAAATATTTAGGCGGAGCGGCGATAACGGATATCCGCCAGCAGGGGCTTGACAGAATCGTTTTCATTGATTTTTCGGGAACAAATGAAATAGGGGACAAAACCTCTTTTACTCTTGCCGTTGAGATAATGGCAAAACACAGCAATATAATTCTGATAAACGAAAACGGCATCGTTTCCGATTCCGTCAAAAGAATAGATATGACCCAGTCGTCCGTGCGTCAGATTCTGCCGGGCACGATTTATCAGCTTCCGCCCTCGCAGAATAAACTCAATATTCTCGAAACGGACGCCCAGACAGTTTATAATCACATCTTATCGTTACAGAGCAAACGCCTTTCGGGCGCGCTGCTTGAAACAGCGGAGGGTATGTCGCCGCTTATCGCGAGGGAAATCGCTCTTTCGGTCAGCTCCGATGACGGGCAGGTCGAAAATCTGACAGACTCCGCAAAAGAAAAACTTCTATCAAAACTCGAAGCACTGAAAAAATCACTGCTTGAAAATACAGCGACACCTTTTATTCTCAAAAAAGATGACGGCAAACTGTTCGATTTTTCCTTTACCGATATCACGCAATACGGCTTCTCGGTCGAAAGCGTGAAGATGAACGGTTTCTCCGAAATGCTTGATGAGTTCTATTATGAAAAAGATCTGCGAGAGCGCACACGTCAGCGCAGTTCATCGCTTCTTAAACTCCTCAACAATACAGTTGCGAGACTTTCAAGAAAAATCGAAACGCAGAAAGCGGAACTCAAAGAATGTGAGAATAAGGATGAAATCCGCAAATACGGCGAACTGATTCTCGCCAACCAGTATTCGCTTTCAAAAGGTGTTCCGTTTTATGATATTCTCGACTATTATTCAGGCGAAAATGTTCGAATAAAAGCCGACCCCGCGCTCTCGCCTGGAGCGAACGCGCAGAAGTATTTCAAAGAATACCGCAAGCTCAAAACGGCGGAACAGCTTCTCGGAGGGCTTATCGAAAACGGCGAGCAGGAACTCGCGTATCTTGAAAGCGTAATCGATTCCATAGAGCGTGCGGAAGGCTTTACGGAACTCGGTGAAATAAGGGCGGAACTGTATGATTCGGGCTATCTCAAAAGGGCAAAGCAGTTCCATCCGGACC
>CADAER010000045.1:0-13459 GCA_902787025.1 Oscillospiraceae bacterium
AATGTCGGGCTTGAAGATTACGGAATAGGCAAAATCGAAGGTGTAGCGAAGGTTACTCTCAAGGGTCTTTCACACAGCGACAAGGATTTCAAAATCAGCTACAAGGCATACGATGCAAAAGGCGACGTTGCTGCACAGGGCTATATTCTCGCGGCAGTAAAAGAAGCGAACTACAAAGAGGGCGACACCGTCAACTGCCGTTTCTCCCTTCGCAGAGACGCGAAAATCGTTAAAGTTGAGTTCCTCAACTATATTGAAGCGGAATAATAAAAACAAAATGTGCGGGGCATAATTTATGCTCCGCTTTCTTTTTTACGAATTTAATATTTCGGCAACATTTCGCCCGCGGAGACAAAAAGACTGAAAACCTTGAAAAATAAAGGGTAAACCCGCGATTTTCAAAACAATTTCAACCGCGATTCGGGCTTCTCTTAAAATTGAAAACACGCGGTTTGTGTGTTACAATAAACCATCTTTTTTTCGGAGTGCTGATATGTTTAAAATACTTGTTCTCGAAGACAACGCCCAACTTAATAAAACAATCTGCGACTACCTCGACAGAAGCGGATACGAAACGGTCCGCTGCCTCGACTCGTCATCCGCCTTCAATATCATTTACGGCAACGATTTCGACCTGATTATTTCCGACATTATGATGCCGGGAATTGACGGCTTCGATTTCGCGAAAAGCATCCGCAACTATAACGAAAACATCCCCATCCTTTTCATCAGCGCGCTTGAGGATATTTCCTCAAAAAAGAAAGCTTACGGCATAGGTGTTGACGATTATCTCACAAAGCCGTTCAGCCTCGAAGAACTCAGACTGAAAGTCGGCGCTCTTCTCCGCAGAGCGGATATCAGGGCGAGCAACACCCTGACGGTAGGCGGCACGGTATTCAAAAAGGATGAAAAAAGCGTCACCGTCAACGGCGAGGAGATTCGCCTGACCGCAAGGGAGTTCGACATCATTTTCAAGATGCTTTCCTACCCGAAAAAGATTTTCACGCGCTCTCAGCTTGTCAATGAAATGTGGGATGACAAGTTTTCTACAAATCCGAGGGTCGTTGATGTCTATATCACAAAACTGCGCGAGAAGTTTGTCAACTGCGAGGATTTCACAATTGAAACGGCTCACGGACTCGGCTATAAGGCGGTAATAAAATGAAAAACTCCGGCACCGAAAAACAAAGGGGAAGAATCCGGCGCGAACTCAGCATAAGTATGAGCTGGTCCGGTGTGTTCGGATATCTTCTGTTTTTTATATTTATGTTCACGGCTGTCGCGGCTGATGTTTATCTGATTTTTAAATCGGGAGTAATCGAGCTTAACGACAGCGGCAGTCTTCCTGTCGGAATGGCGATTTTCAATATAATGATTCTCGCGCTTGCGTTCACGGGTCTTTATATTATGCTGAGAAGAATTTTTTTGGGAAAACCCATGGAAAAAATCCTTGACGCAACGGAAAAAGTCAAACGCGGAGAATTCCATATAAGCATACCCGTAAATGAAAACAAAAAGCATAAAAACGAGCTTGACATTGTTATAGACGAGTTCAATGTTATGCTTGAGGAACTCAGAAGCAACGAGACTCTCAAAACCGACTTCATCGCGAACGTTTCACACGAGATAAAAACTCCTCTCGCCATTATTGAGGGCAACTGCGCGGCTATGCTTGATGACAGCATTGACGACGAAACCCGCCGCGATTATCTTGAATCAACCGTGTCGGGCGTCCGCAGGCTCTCCGCTCTTGTCAGCGATATTCTCCGCCTCAACAAACTCGAAAATCAGAAGATTTTTCCCGAAAAAAAGGAGTTTGATTTAAGCGAACAGCTCCGTCTCGCGATTATCTCAACCGAGAATATCTGGGAAGAAAAAAACATAGAAATCGTCTGTGAAATTCCCGACGAATGTCCGGTAACATCAGACAGCGAACTGCTCGAGCATGTCTGGCTCAACCTTATCGGCAACGCCCTCAAATTCACTCCCGAAGGCGGAAAAGTCTGCGTAAAACTTGAAAAAGATACGGAAAATATTTATGTTTCCGTCCGGGATAACGGCTGCGGAATAAGCGAAGAAGACAGAGACAGAATTTTTGAAAAATTCTACTGCGGCAAAAACGCAGGAGAGCAGCAGGGCAACGGTCTCGGACTCGCGCTTGTCAGCAGAATAGCGACCGCGCTCAACGCGGAAATCCTGCTTGAAAGCGAGCAGGGCAGGGGAAGTAAATTCACGGTCGTTCTTCCCCGCTGAAACAAATGAAGAAACACAGCAAAACGGTTCCCGGTCGGGAACCGTTGTTCTTTTATATATTTTGACTAAAATATTTGAAGATACAGTTCAATATTTCTTATAATATTTTTCCGTAAACTATATAGATTTTAATAATATCTTTTGATATAATAACAGACAATGTGGGCAATTCCACTCACGCCCGCGAAACAAAATTTGTAATTATATTTTTGGAGGTAAAAATATGGCAAACAAATGGGTCTATATGTTCGACGAAGGCAATATGTCAATGCGCAACCTTCTCGGCGGCAAGGGCGCTAACCTTGCAGAGATGACCGAAATCGGTCTTCCCGTTCCCTTCGGCTTCACCATCACCACAGAAGCCTGCACACAGTATTATGAAGACGGCAGAAAGATTAACGACGAAATCATGGCTCAGGCTATGGAAGGCGTCAGAAAGATGGAAGAGAAGAACGGCAAAAAGTTCGGCGATCTCAACAATCCTCTTCTCGTTTCCGTCCGCTCGGGCGCACGCGCGTCAATGCCCGGTATGATGGATACAATCCTCAACCTCGGTCTTAACGACGATGTTGTTGCCGCTATGATAGCCGGCAACCCCGATCCCGCTTTTGAGCGTTTCGTTTATGACTCATACAGAAGATTCATCCAGATGTTCTCCGACGTTGTTATGGAAGTCGGCAAGAAATATTTCGAAAAACTCATCGACGAGATGAAAGAGAAGAAAGGCGTTAAATTCGATGTAGATCTTAACGCGGCTGACCTTAAAGAACTTGCAACTCAGTTCAAGGCTGAATACAAGAACCAGCTCGGTCAGGACTTCCCCTCAGACCCTGTAGAACAGCTTAAACTCGCTATTGAAGCAGTTTTCCGTTCATGGGACAACCCCCGTGCAAACGTTTACAGAAGAGACAACGACATCCCCTATTCATGGGGCACAGCCGTTAACGTAATGCCTATGGTATTCGGCAACCTCAACAACGAGTCCGGCACGGGCGTTGCTTTCACAAGAGATCCCGCGACAGGCGAAAAGAAGCTTATGGGCGAGTTCCTTAAAAACGCCCAGGGCGAAGACGTTGTCGCCGGTGTCCGCACTCCGATGCCCATCGCTCAGATGGAACAGGAGTTCCCCGAAGCTTACGAACAGTTCATCAAAGTTTGCGATATTCTTGAAAACCACTATCACGATATGCAGGATATGGAGTTCACTGTTGAGAACAAGAAACTCTATATGCTTCAGTGCCGTAACGGCAAGAGAACAGCGCCCGCCGCTCTTCAGATTGCCTGCGACCTCATCGATGAAGGCCACAAGACTGAAGAAGAAGCCGTCATGATGATTGACCCCAGAAACCTTGACACCCTTCTTCACCCCCAGTTTGACGCGAAAGCGCTCAAAGCGGCTACTCCTCTCGGCAAGGGCCTCGGCGCATCACCCGGCGCAGCTTGCGGTAAAGTTGTTTTCACAGCTGACGACGCTGACACGTGGAACGCCAAAGGCGAAAAAGTTATCCTTGTCCGTCTTGAAACCTCACCCGAAGACATCACCGGCATGAAGGCCGCTCAGGGCATCCTCACCGTTCGCGGCGGTATGACCTCACACGCGGCGGTTGTTGCCCGCGGTATGGGCAAATGCTGCGTATCCGGCTGCGGCGACATCGCAATGGATGAAGAAAACAAGAAGTTCACACTTGCAGGTAAAACCTTCAACGAAGGCGACTACATTTCAATCGACGGCTCAACCGGCAACATCTATGACGGCGTTATCCCCACCGTTGACGCTCAGATAGCCGGCACATTCGGCAGAATCATGGCTCTCGCCGACAAATACAGAAAACTCAAGGTCCGCACCAACGCCGACACACCCGCAGATGCAAAGAAAGCCCGCGAACTCGGCGCAGAAGGCATCGGCCTTTGCCGCACAGAGCATATGTTCTTCGAGGCAGACAGAATCGCCGCGTTCCGCGAGATGATCTGCGCTGACACAGCAGAAGAAAGAGAAGCAGCACTTGACAAGATTCTTCCCTATCAGCAGGGTGACTTTGAAGCCCTCTACGAAGCACTTGAAGGCTGCCCCGTTACAATCAGATTCCTTGATCCTCCTCTTCACGAGTTCGTTCCCACCGAAGAGGCCGACATCGAACTGCTTGCAAAAGCACAGGGCAAGAGCGTTGAATTCATCAAGAACCTCATCGCAGGTCTCCACGAGTTCAACCCGATGATGGGTCACCGCGGCTGCCGTCTTGCGGTTACATATCCCGAAATCGCCGCAATGCAGACCAAGGCTGTCATCCGCGCCGCCATCAATGTCCAGAAGGCTCATCCCGACTGGAATGTAAAACCCGAAATCATGATTCCGCTTGTATGCGAAATCAAAGAGCTCAAGTTCGTCAAGAAGGTTGTTGTTGAGACTGCAGACGCGGAAATCGCAGCTGCAGGCGCAAACCTTGAATACGAAGTAGGCACAATGATTGAGATTCCCAGAGCCGCTCTTACAGCTGACGAAATCGCAACAGAGGCTGATTTCTTCTGCTTCGGCACAAACGACCTTACTCAGATGACATTCGGCTTCAGCCGTGACGACGCTGGCAAGTTCCTCGGCGCTTACTATGACACCAAGATTTTCGAGAGCGATCCGTTCGCGAAACTTGACCAGACCGGCGTAGGCAAACTTATGAAGATGGCTCTTGACCTCGGCAAGCCCGTTAATCCGAAGCTTCACTGCGGTATCTGCGGCGAGCACGGCGGCGACCCGACATCTGTTGAGTTCTGCCACAACATCGGCCTTGACTATGTTTCCTGCTCACCCTTCCGCGTTCCCATCGCGCGCCTTGCGGCAGCACAGGCTGCAATTGCCGACAAGAAATAATTCCACGCGGAATTACATATTGAGCAAAACCGTATAAATAATCAGCTCCCCAATCTGCAAGGTTGGGGAGCTTTTCATATACAAAGCACTTGAAACGCAAAAAACTCCGCTTTCGCGGAGCTTTTTGTCGGGTATTTAAATGTTTAAATTAAGCACCAAAAATACCGGTAATGCTGTTGAGAAGGTTTGTGATAGCGGAAAGATCGATGCCTGCAAGGAAATTCTTAACCTGATCAATGATGCCGGCAGCTTCGAACTCGCCGAGGAAACCTGTGAGGTTCTTTGCAAACTCAAGAGCCTGGTTTACGATTGCGCTGATATCCATTATTAGTTCCTCCATTATTTATTTGCAACTTTAATTGCGGTATAATTTTACATCTTTAATGTTATTTTGTCAAATCGATAATAATTTCTTTAAGAAAAAATTAATAAACATTACAATTTGCTTTAAAAATGTAACGTCACAGGTCAAAAAGAGAAACGCCCTCAGATGAGGGCGTCTTAATCTCCGTTTTTATCAGCCGATCTGGAAAAGATAGCCGAAGAAGTTGCTGGCGTAACCGAGGATTTCCTGAATTGTGCCGGCGGGGTCAATCAGATTGAAATCATCAATGTGAGCGGTTACTTCCTGAATAAAACCGTCGATGTGGCTTAAGAGCATAATAATACCGTTGATTGACATAGTTTGTTCCTCCTAAATTTTACAATTTTATCAATTGTCTTAAATACTCTACCACAAAATATTGTGTTTGTCAAATATTTATACCACATTTTATGAAAAAAATACAAAAATCGCAAATAGTGATTTGTCGCCGTTGAAAAAAAGCCGCTTTTGTGGTATAATTCCTTTGTAAAAAATATTGCAACGGGGGTATTGCTTTGACCGTTTCTCTGTTTTTCAAAATGCTTACCGCGTTTATCGTTTCAATTTTTACCGCTTTCGGCGGTCTTTTCGGAGGAGGAGAACAAATGGAAATCTGTATGATAGCGCACAGAGGCTATTCGTCAAGATATTATCAGAACACTGAGCTCGCCTTTAAAGGCGCGGCGGAGCACGGCTCGGGCGGAGCGGAAACCGATATCCGCGTAACATCCGACGGCATCTATGTCACGAGCCACGACAGCAGTGTAGTGCTTAAAGACGGCACCGAACTCGAGGTGGCGGACCATACCTTCGCCGAACTCACAGCGCAGCCGCTGAAGCAGATGAAAACAATAGAAGATGTTTACCTCTGCACCTTCGAGCGCTATCTTGAAATCATGAAAGAGAACGATATGATATGCTTTATCGAACTCAAGGGCAATTTCAACGAAGCGCAGGTCAAGGAGATTTTCGACCTGGCGGCTGAGGTTTACAGCCTTGACAAATGCATCCTTCAATCCTTCAATTTCGACAATCTCATAAGAGCGCACGAACTGTTCCCCGACCTTCGCATTATGCTCACCTACGGCTCGGGCGATGAGGGCTACGAAAGATGCTTTGATTATGGTTTCTCCATCGACTGTGACTACAACGTCATCACCGAAGAGATGGTCGAGGAATTCCACTCGAGAGGGCTTGAGGTCGGTCTCTGGACCGCGAACGACCCGCTCTCATTCGCCTACTGCAAATCACTCGGCGTGGATTATATCGAATCGGATGTCTTTTAAAAGGCAGGAAAATTATCAATGAAAAAAATAATAATTATTGTTATATGCGCGGTTGTCGCGGTTGCGTTTTTTGTCCTGCGTCCGCATACCGAAAAGGTCAACAGAACGGGCGGAGCACCGTTAAGCGAGGGCGACACCGCTCCGGATTTCACCGTAAAGCTCAATGACGGAACAATCTTTAATCTTTCAAGAAACAAAGACAAGGTGGTTCTTGTCAATTTCTGGGCTACCTGGTGCGGTCCCTGCTGTGATGAACTTCCCGCGTTTGAAAAGCTTAAAAACGACAGAATGAGCGGCGTTGAAATCATAGCCGTCAACTGCAGGGAAGACAAGGCAACCGTTGACTCGTTTATAAAAGAACGCGGCTTTACCTTCAACTTCGCCTATGATGAAAAAGGCACGGTGGGCGATATGTATCCCACAAACGGAATCCCATATACGCTCATCATCAGAAACGGTATTATAGAAAAAACATTTCTGGGCGAGCCCCACGATCCTTACACAACATATAAAGAAGCGATAGAGGCGTGCCTGAAATAACGGAATCATACGGAAGGAGGCAGTCTTTATGTTATGGTTCAAGTGGTATCTGTTCGGGTGCAATCTTCTTATACCCGTGATGTTCCTCGTCTGCGGAATCCTTATGCAGAAGCGCTGCCCGAAACGTATCAACAATGTCATCGGCTACCGCACAGCCCGTTCGATGAAAAATGACGAAACCTGGCGTTTCGCCCACGACTATATCGGCGGACTCTGGAAAAAAATCGGGATAATAACCACAGCGGTAACGATTATCGTTCAGGTCCTGTTACTGGATTATCCCGAAAGAACCCTCTGCAAACTCAGCGGCGTTCTTATGGCTATTCAAGCCATCCTCATTTTCATTTCAATAATAATGACCGAAAAAGCCCTCAAAAACGAATTCCCGGAATAAAATAAACAGAAAAAACAAGCACGGGTGAAACCGTGCTTGTTTTTTATCTTAATTCTTTATCTTTATCCAATCACTCCGCGTCGTCCGCGTTTTCCCAGTTGTGCCAAACGCCCTGAATGTCGTCATTGTCTTCGAACATGTCAAGCATTTTGCCCATCGCGGTAATGTCATCGGGATCTGTCAGCGCTACATAGTTTGAGGGAATGTAAGCGACATCCGCCGAAAGGAAGGTGTAGCCCTTTTCCGCAAGCGCGCTGCTGACTGCGCCGCAGTCGTAAGGATCGGTGCGGATTTCGTAAATGCCGTCGTCTGTAAGGAAATCGGTCGCGCCCGCTTCGAGAGCGTCTTCCATAAGCTTTTCTTCATCGATTCCCTCCTGCTCAAGGATGATGACACCCTGCTTTGTGAACATAAACGAAACGCTGCCGCTCTGGCCCATGTTTCCGCCGTATTTGTCAAAATAGTGGCGCACATCGCCCGCGGTTCTGTTGCGGTTGTCGGTAAGAGCCTCGACAATAACGGCTATTCCTTTGGGACCGTAGCCTTCATAAACGATTTCTTCGTATTTCTTGTCGCTGTCTTCACCGGCGGCTTTTTTGATTATTCTTTCAATGTTGTCGTTGGGAACATTGTTCGCCTTCGCCTTTGCTATAACATCTTTGAGCTTCGAGTTCGAAGCGGGGTCGGGACCGCCCTCGCGGACAACAACGGCAATCTCTCTGCCGATTTTTGTGAAGACCTTCGCTCTCGCGTTGTCTGTCTTTTCCTTTTTGCGTTTTATGGTGCTCCATTTTGAATGGCCTGACATAAAATAACCTCTCTTTATTTGATTTAACTTTAATATTATATATCAAACATTTAAACCGTGTCAAGTTTTTACAGCGGCTTGCGAAATCCCTTGCCTAAAATTTCATTGGCCTCGCTTATGATAATAAAGGTCTGCGGGTCAACCGATTTGATGATTTTATTCATTTTCTGAACCTCGTGGTCGCGCACAACGCATACAAGCATCTGCTTGTTTTCTCCCGAATAAGCGCCTTCCACGGGAACCTTTGTCACTCCGCGGGGAGTTTTCGTAGTTATCGCAGACGAGATTTCATCACCCTTTTCGGTAATGATCATAAGCATTTTGCCGTTGCCCATACCGTAGTTTATCTTGTCAATAACCGTCGAACTTACGAAAATTACCACAACCGCGTAAAGCGCGCTTTCTATGTTGCGGCAAACAACAGCCGCCGTGATGACAACAACCGCGTCGCTTATCATAATGACTCTTCCGATGGGTATGTGCTGCCAGCGCTTGTGAACGAGCCTGCCTATGATATCCGTGCCGCCCGTCGTAGTGCCGGTCATAATAACGAGAGCAAGACCGATTCCCGAAAGCAGACCGCTTATAAGCGCCACAAGCAGCTTGTCCTCACCCTTGTAAACGGGCAGAATCTTCCCCCATATGTCAAGAGCCGCCGAGAGCAGAGCGACCACCCACAGCGTCTTGCCTACAAAGGCTTTGCCGATAAATATAAAAGCGAGAATAAGCAGGGGAAGGTTTAAGACAAAGTTTATCGTGCCGAGCGAAAAATCCTTTAAAAGATAATTGACAACAATCGCAAGGCCGGAAACTCCGCTTTGCGCTATGTTGTTCGGCACGGCGAAACAGTTGAGCGATATTGAATATATCGAACAGCCGACAATCCATAAAAGATTATCTTTTATGAATTGCAGTGTCTGCTGCTTTGAAGGGGCGTTTATTTTCATTTCTTTTCACCTTCGCAGATAGCGTCAAAGAGTTCCTCAATTCTGTCGCCGTTTCCGTTTAAATAAAGCCAGCCGAAAAGGCTTTCAAGCCCCGTCGCGCTGTGGTATTCGCCCGGAGTCGCGCTTTTGGGAATGCCGCCGACCTTAGCGTTTCGTCCGCGTCTGTATATATCGGCTTCCTCAACCGAGAGCATCGGCATAATTATATGCGCCGCCTTCGCCTGCGCCTCGGCGCGGACCATCTCAACCGCAAGTGTGTGAAGTTCCTTTACGGGACGGCTTCCGCTTTTAAGCAGATATTCCCGCACAAGCAGACCGTAAACCGCGTCGCCCGCGAATGCGAGGTCAAGCGGAGTCAGCTCATCGGGAGAAGCGTCGGGCAGGGGATTTGCCGCTACCTCTTCGACCTGAGGCTGAATATGCTTTTTTCTCTTAATAAACGAAATCAAATTCCAGGTCATAGATGGAAACCGTATCCCCTTCCTGAATACCCTTTTCAATAAGCGCGGCTATTATGCCCGATGATTGCAGAACCCGTTCGAAATATTGCAGCGATTCATAGTCATCAAGGTCCGTCCGGGCGAGAATTTTAAGCAGCCACGGCGCGTCGACGAAATATACTCCGTCTTCAACACGGATTGTGAACCCGTCATCCTTTTTCTTTTCAAAGAAGGTGGCGGGGATTTTTTCCGTCTCATATCTTTTGACGGGAGGCAGATCGGCGAGCCGCTTCCATACCTCGTTTATAACCTCTTTTGTGCCTTCCGCAATCGGAGCGCACATCGTCATAAACTTATAGCCCTTGCCCTCAATGTAGCTTTTAAGCCGTTCAACCTGCTCGTCTTCGGCTAAATCTATTTTGTTCGCGACAACAATCTGCGGTCTGTCGGCAAGTTCTTCGTTGAACTTTTTCAGTTCCGCGTTGATTGCCTCAAAATCCTCAATCGGGTCCCTGCCTTCGCTGCCCGCCGCGTCGAGGATGTGAACAAGCATTCTGCAACGTTCCACATGCCGCAGAAATTCGTGTCCGAGGCCCACACCGTCGCTCGCGCCTTCAATAAGGACGGGGATATCGGCAATAACAAACGAGTTGCCGTCGCCCATATCAACAACGCCCAGAACGGGTGTGATGGTGGTGAAATGGTAGTCTGCGATAATCGGTTTCGCTTCACTCACGACGGAGATGAAGGTAGATTTACCTACATTCGGAAAGCCGAGAAGTCCTACGTCCGCGAGAAGCTTTAATTCGAGAGTAACCTCCCACTCTTCGCCGGGAGTGCCGTCCTTCGCGAATCTGGGCACCTGACGGGTAGGGGTCGAAAAATGCGTGTTTCCCCAGCCGCCTCTGCCGCCCTTAGCGGCGATAAACGGCTCGTCATCCGACATATCAGACATAACGGCTCCGCTTTCAACCTCGCGTATAACCGTGCCTCTCGGCACCTTGATTATCAGGTCTTCAGCGCTTTTGCCGTTCTTTCTTCCGCCCTGACCGGGCTCGCCGTTTTTGGCTTTGTAACTGCGCTTGTAGCGGAAATCCGCAAGCGTTGAGAGGTTGTTATCCACCTGAAAAACAATGTTTCCGCCTCTGCCGCCGTCTCCTCCGTCGGGGCCGCCCGCCGCCACATATTTTTCACGGCGGAAACTGACAGCTCCTCTGCCGCCGTCTCCCGCCTTTATTTTGATTCTGGCAATGTCAACAAACATAAATATTACCCTGTTTCATAATAATTCCGAAATATTATTATAAATCATTATTAAGTGTTTTACAACCTTATTATTCGTCATTCCCGTCACGGTTATACTCATACCTGCTGCGGTCATATTCATATCTTCCCGGGTCAATCGGGTTATACGCCTTCACCGACGCGCCGCAGTGCGGGCAGTTGAGGCAGGTCCCCACAACATAAACACCTCCGCAGTAGTCGCAGGTTTCCTGAATAAGCACCTTGCCGTCAACCGAAGGCACCTTCTGATAATCCTTGTAGTTTTTCATCTTGACCAGATTCATAATGCTGAAAACCACGGGGAACCCCCACATGGCACCCATCACGGCAAGAACCAGAACGGCGTCTTTGATGTCGTTTTTGTTAACGTGTCTCTGCATAATCTGCGGCGTAATCTGCTCAAAAGCAAGCCTTATGGCTCTTTCAACGCTGTATTTTGTGTCCGCTGTCAGATATTTCTGCAATGATTCGGTGAAAAGATTCGCGGAATAATCTGTGATTATATTATCCGTTTCGTCACCCTGCATACCTTCCCAATACCAGTCAACGAAACCGCCGCTGCCGGTAACCGCGGGCTGAGAATAAACAATAAGCCAGTGCTTCTCATCATCAAATGTGTTTACATAAAGGTCGTAAGCGTAGTTTTCAAGGCTTGAGTAGTTGCGCCAGCTTTCGTTTGTAACCGTCATAACCGAGGGTGTGATTCCAGTAACATCGAGAAAGTCCGAAAGCGCCTTTTCCATAGCCGCCCTGTCCGTAATAACGCCGAGATTGTCCTCTATTATAATTGTTGTGTCATAATCCGTTGAGAGTTTTTTAGGCGCTCTGAATACGCCCGAAATTGAGCTGAAACTGCCAAAGGCAAAAAGCGCCATAATAAGCGAAATAAAGACTATTGTCACTATGTTTGACACATAGTCAGATTTTTTCGTTTTTGTTATGTCACGGTCGGCGTAAAGAATATCCGTTCTGCCGTTGTGATAGCGCACATAGGGTGTCGCTCCCGCGAAATACTTTCTGCTTGCAGTCGGCATTGAGCGTGTGCCGGATGAGCCGCCTCCGTGCGAGCCTCCGCCGCCGTGTCCGCCGCCTCCGTGTGAACCTCCGCCTGATGAATGTGGCATATAATTACCTCCTTTTGGGATACTTAAACAATCTGTTTGTTATGCGACATTGATTTCATAAAACACAACCGCGTTCGGGTTAAGAGTGATTTCTAGCGTGATTGCCCCGTTTTCAACAGCAGCCGTTGTTTCAACTGGTTTAAGCTTCGCGCACTCCTCATATTTTCCGTGCAGTTCGTTGAAATAAATGTTTCTAGCGTTTTCATCACTGAGAGTGGTTGTGCTGCCGAGAATCGGATCATCGGGCGACCAGGAGAAACAACTGTCGTCAATGCCGTATTTCTCTCTGTCTTTCACCCACTCGTCAAAGAAATTGCAGTCGTCGTCAATAACATAAGCGGTAACCTTTACCTTTTCGCCTTCGGACTGCGGCGCTTTGATTTTCAGCTTCAGATCCGCTGTTTTATTGTAATTGACATCGTTTCTGAAGTTGTATGCCATAATGCGGAGAATTTCGTTTTCCTCATCAAAAGCGGAGAACGCCTCAACCTCTGTGCCCGGCTGAAAACCTTTTCTGACCTTTTTTGTTATAACTGTTTTCGCGCCTTTGAACAGAGAGGCGAGCCTCGCGACATGATAACTTACCGTAGGTATTCCCTTTGACATTCCGTCGGTCATATACTGCCAGGCGGAAAAATATGAAATATCGTTGTCAAACATTATTTTCGCGAGTCTCGCGTCATAAGCCGCCTGATAGGTGTAGCCCGTGATTCTCGCCGCCAGAGCATCGGAATCCTTGCCCGGAGTGCCGCAAAGAATTCTGCCCTCGTCAAAGCCGTAAAGAAGGTCCTTGAAACCGTATTTTTCAGCCGCTTTTCGCAGATGTGCGATTGTTTCGGCGGGCGTGAAACCGGATGTGTATTCGCCCGGCTTATAATCGTAAAACGAAGCCGTGAGCATATTGAGGCGCGAGCCCTTTTTGCCCGTTTTGTAATTCGTTCCTTCGGCGCAGTGCTTTATGAAATCTCTTTCATCCCAGAGTCCTTCGGTAACCGCCATGGCGTGAGCGCCCACAAAAACATCATCGCCGATTTCGTCAATAAGCGCCTGAACCGTGTAATCGTAAAGCTTGCAGTATGCTTCAAACGACTCCTTCGCGTCTCCGCTCTCGGCAGTAAACCAGTCGGCGTTTTCAAACTCGGTGAGCACGCCGAAG
>CADAER010000045.1:13506-22678 GCA_902787025.1 Oscillospiraceae bacterium
AACAAGCGCGCGGGCGCAGGCGGCAATATAATTGTAATAAACATCATAATCGTCGGGCGGGTAAATGTTTGTGCCTAACGTCGTGTCCGTCTGCGCCGCCTTTGAATATTTGACCGGCACGCTGCCGAGTTTTAAATACGGCTTCGCTCTGAGCTCCACAATGCCTCTGCAATTATTAATAAGTTTTGAAAAATCGTAATCGTCCGGAACGGTTCTGTCAAGCGGATTTACAAACAGGTCCCTTCCGGGACTTCCACCCGTGCACTGCATAAGCTCAACATATTCGACGAAGTCAAATATGTTGTATTCATCCGAAACATCGGGGTTAACAAACGGATTGCCCTCAATGCTCCATACCGTCAGGTTGGATGAAATGTTTCCGAGCGTATCTCCCGCATCTGAAGCGTTGATTTCAAACTCGTAGTTGTTGAAAATGTCGTTTATCTTCATTTCGATTTCGCTGAAAACGCCGCCGAAGAACGCGGAAACGGCGAGAAAGAACGCAATTATTTTATTCATCCATAAACCACCTCACGCTCTGACAATTCGGAGTTCGCTTATCATAACCCCGATTTTTTCTTCTTCCATAACGAGATTTAACTTACCGTTTTCAAAAACATACGCGGGCAGAGGATACTCCCTCGTCATAAAGCCATTGCAGAGCATTTCCTCATCATAAACGGAGTTGCTTTTTCCGCCGGGAAGTTCGCCCTCGTATATCGTTTTTTCGTTCGCGGTTATTCTGAAAAGATCCGCGCTGTCATAGTTGCGGTCAACAAAAGTTACAATCAGACGATAATCCGTTCCTTCCGAAAACCCGTCCGCTTCAAGGTAGAACGAGTAGTTGTCAAACACCTTGAACATACAGCACGGCATCTGCCCGTTGTTGACATCCGGTCTGTCCGCCTGAACATTTATGTAAACCTCGCCCTCCTGCGGTTCGCCCGTTCCCGCAAGGCCGTCTTCGGCAACGGAATAATAAAACTCATCGCTTTCAACACTGTTGCGGTTGAATACTTTTTTTATAAATTCAGCCTTTTTTTCGCCGTCAAATCTTTCAGCGTATTCAAATCTGTTTAAAAGCCACGCCCTGTCCGAAACGGGCAGATCTATCGTGTCAAGCACGGCGCCGCGCTCGGGGCTGTCAGCGCAGTAATGTGCAACATCAAGCTGAAGCCCGATTTCATCAAAGAGCAGAGCGGCAAGGCGGTCGATATCTTTTCTGACCGATTTGTATTCATCATCGGAATCCGTCAGCAGAACTGCTTTTGCATCCCGCAAATTTCCTTGATTTACAAGGATTTTCGCCTTCTCAACAAGAGATAATTCGAATATTCTTCTGTGTCTTATCAGCCAATCGCATTCCGCCCTGAAAAACAGTTGATTGAACCGCCAGTTTTCATTTAAAAATGAATATTTTTCCGAAAGCGAACGGAATATTCCGAGAGTTTTGTCAATGTCCTCGTTTTCAGCGGGATCGCCATACCAGTTTTCTTCAAGTTTCAGAATCGCTTCGATAATGATATATGAGGGAACGCCCGAGAAAAACAGTCTCGCATAGTCCGTCAGAATGTTTTTGACGCTTTGATGGTCGTCATAATCAAGACTGCTCCATACGAATTTGTTGACATCGTCGGTGATGCCTTCGGAGTAGCTGACGCTTCCGCACACAAAGTCCTTCGTCAGCGAGTGCAGGCAGGCAAACTCATACGGTCTCGGATTTGTGCATTCTCTGCTTAAACCCGCGCAAAAAGCGTAGTGCCAGTCATCCCTCTCGAAATGAACGGGGTATTCGCACCTTAAATTGTGCGTGATGTCGGGGTAAAATCTTATCGGCAGATGATCAGGAACTTTCTTCCTTAGCACATCAAGCGGAAAGGCGTGATTCGGTCCCATTATGATTCCGTCAATGCCTTCGCTGTTTTCTTCAAGACCTTTTATGAATTCTTCACCCCAGTTCTCAATGCCGTGAGGCGCCTGGGCGGAGGGGAATATCTTTATATCTTTATTGACCGATTTAACGGACTTGCTTATCGCTCTGCATCTTTTCAGAAATTCGTCCGCGGGCAGATTTCCCGGATCACCTCCGGGCGGAAAAATCATATTTACTCTCGGCAGTTTTTCAACAAGTTTCTTCCTTGCTTCAGCCGCGGATTCATCCGTCTCGCCGTCCGCGTTCGGATACCACAGCGACACATCCAGGTCAAACTCATCCGCCATGCGGCACGCCTCGATCAGGAATTCCTCCTCGTCATATTTCATAAGCCGGTTTCTGCGTGATTTTCCGCTTTCATACGGAATATGCTCAACCGTGTTGCAGCCCATAAACATTATGTCGAGATAATATCTGCGGTAGTCTTCATAACTCCACGCGTCATAGGTGTTCGGCGTTGTTCTGTAACCGAGCTGATGCCCGCGTATCTCTTTACCGGGGGAGTAATCGAGCGAAATACGGCATTCCGTTTCAAATATTCCGCCCTCAAAAATGCAATTTTTCAGAAATGTGGCAAATCCATAGATAAACCCTCGGATTCCCATTGCGTAAACGAAAACAGTGCCGTCTTTGTCATCAACCGAAAAACAGTCTTTGCTCCCGGTCTGTTTTGTGAAAAAACCGAAAGAAAAATTCTCTCCGTTTTCTGTCAGGGCAGGGCGTTTCTTTGTTCTTGCTTCAAGCTCATCGGCAAAAAGGCAGGCTGCTTTTTTTTCTTCATCGGTCACCGCTTTTATGACAAATGTTTCAATGCTGTATTTCAAAATGAACACCTCATCTAAAATATATCATAACCTAATAATTACCGTCAATCATTATATGTTGCAAATATAAAAATAAAATGTTAAAATAACAATATAATCCCCGCAAATTTCATTATGTGAAGGAGATTGAGATATGGAACGCATTTTTACAAAAGGCGAACGCTTTGTCGACGCATCGGGCAGGCAGAGAATTTTCAACGGCATAAACCTCTGCGACAAAGGTGTTGCGAACGCAGAAAAAACCGCAAAAACCTACAATCTTGATTTTGATGAAAATCTCATAATCAGGCTTAAAAAATGCGGCTTCAATCTTGTGCGTCTCGGTCTCACCTGGGACGGCGTAGAGCCTCAACCGGGCAAATATGATGAAGAATATATCGCAAAAGTCAAAAAAGTGGCGGACCTTTGCGAAAAGCACGGAATTTATTTCTTCCTCGATATGCATCAGGATTTATACGGCGGTCCTGCCGACGCGGGCGACGGCGCGCCGATGTGGGCTTGTATGACCGACGGCTATCAGTTCAAACCGACAAAATTCGTCTGGGCAGAAGGGTATTTCTGGGGCAAGGCGATTCACAGATGCTTTGACCACTTCTGGGCGAACGATGTTGTCTGCGGAAAGCCGATTCAGGAGCATTACAGCAATATGTGGAAATATCTCGCCAAAGAGTTTGAAGGCTATTCTTCTCTCTTCGGTTTCGATATTATGAACGAGCCGTTCCCCGGCACTCCCGGCGGCAAAGTGTTCCGCAAACTCATAGGCAGCGTTGTGCTTTCTGGTATGTTCGACCGCCGCGTTCACAGGGTTCAGCTTCTCAAAGACGCCCTCAAAGGCGAAACCCGCCACAAAGTGCTTGACCAGTTTGAAGATCCCGAGTTTTTCAGCCATATTGTCACGCGCGGCGGCGGAAAAATCATAAAAGAATTTGACGAAAACTATTATTCTCCCTTCCTCAACAGAGTCGCGACGGCAATCCGCGAGGTTACGGATAAAGGCATAATCATTATGGAAAACTGCTATTATTCCAACCTCTCAATTCCCTGCTCCACACCTGCCGTGACAGTAAACGGCAAGCGCGAAAGTCAGCTCTGTTTCGCTCCTCACGGCTATGATTTAATGGTTGACACGCCGGATTACAAATACGCCAGCAACTCCCGCACAGGCGCGATTTTTGACGAGCATAAACGCACCCAGAAGCGCCTCAATGTTCCCGTTTTTGTAGGCGAATGGGGCGGCAGCGGCGGCAATGAGGATAAAACCTGGCTCAATCACATCAATTTCCTGCTCGACAAATTTGATGAGAACCAGTGGGGTCAGACCTATTGGGCATATACAAGCGATATGTTTGACACCGTTATTATGGAAAGTCTTGTCCGCACCGCTCCCGTGGCGGTCACGGGCACTATCGACAGTTACAAAACCGACCGCGGAAGCGGAACCTTCGTGCTGAAATATACCCAGGGCTACGATTTCAAGGAGCCCACCGAAATCTTCGTCCATAAAACGCCCGCGAAAATCGACACCGACGGCGAGTATGAGTTTGTTGAGAACGAAGGCTCGCAGGGCGGCATACTCAAAGTCAGAACAGGCACGGGCAAACATAAGGTAGTCATTACTTTTTAAGAGGCATTGATGAAAGTCGATATTTACGATTTTGATAAAACAATAATCCCTTTTGACAGCGGTTCTCATTTCTGCGTGTGGAGTTTCTTTCACTATCCGTGGATAATAGTTTTCGCTCCCTATGCCGCATACGGGCTTGTCCGTTACGGCCTTATAGGTCGTAATGTCGCGAAAATGAAGAATTACGCCTTCAGGTTCATCGGCGCAATCCCGCTTGAAAAAGCCGTTTCGAAGTTCTGGAACAGATATGAAAAAAAGGTGTTCGCCTGGTATAAAAACAGAAGCAGGGAAAACAAGCTTGTCGTCATAAGCGCAAGTCCCGATTTTCTGCTTCAGGATATCGCAAAACGCCTTGAGTTCGATACTCTCATCTGCACCCGCCACAACCGAAAAACAGGCGCGATAATCGGTGAAAACTGCCGCAGCGAAGAAAAAGTCCGCAGATTCCGCGAACTGTTTCCCGACGCGGAAGTGCGCGAAGTCCGTTCCGATTCATACAGGCACGACAAATACATTTTTTCTCTCGGCGAGCGCTGCTTTCATGTTGAAAAAGACGGCAGCCTGACGGAATTCGATTACGCCGAAAAATATAAAGAATAATATGAAAAAACTTATCCGCAGCCATGGCGCTGCGGAAATTTTTTACCCAAAACATAGAAGAAGTGTTTCATCATTTATAATCTATTAATATTTTATTTATAAAAAGTATTTACATTTCATCTCGTTTTGTGATATAGTCTATAATGCATTAATATGGGATTTTATAACTTTCGCGGGGAGGTGTGAACGTTGTCGGTCAAAATAGAATCTGTCAGTCCCGGAAGTCCGGCGTCAAAAAAGAAAATACGCGGCGGAGATGTTCTGCACAGCATCAACGGTCACGCCATAACCGATGTGCTTGATTACCGCTTTTATCTCAACGAAGAAAAACTTGTTCTCGAAGTCGAAAAAGACGGCAAACTCAAAAAGGTCAGAATCAGAAAATCCGAAACCGATGACATAGGTCTCGAATTTGAAACATACCTTATGGACCGCAAGCACGCCTGTAAGAACAAATGCGTTTTCTGCTTTGTCGACCAGCTTCCCGAAGGTCTGAGAGACAGCCTCTATTTCAAGGATGACGATTCCCGCCTGTCATTTCTTTTCGGCAATTATATAACCCTTACCAATATGAGCGAAGAGGAAATCGACAGAATAATCAATATGCATATAAGCCCCGTCAACATTTCCGTTCACACAATGAACCCCGAACTGCGCGTCGAGATGATGAAAAATCCAAACGCGGGAACTTCTCTGAGATTCATAAAAAAACTCGCGGACGCGGGCATAACCCTCAACACACAGCTTGTTCTGTGTCCGGGTATAAACGACGGAGCGGAACTTGAATACAGTCTGACGGAACTCGAAAAACTGATGCCGTCCGTGCAGAGCATAGCGGCAGTCCCCGTCGGCATCACCTGCCACAGGGAAGGGCTCGCGAATCTGCGACTTTTCACGCCCGAAGAGGCGGGCAGAGTCATTGACACAATAGACGCTTTCAATAAAAGGCTCACCGAAAAAATCGGCTACGGTATAGCATACGCGGCAGACGAATTCTTTATTCAGGCTGAAAGACCGATACCCGGCGAAAACTATTACGGCGATTATCCCCAGCTCGAAAACGGAGTGGGCCTCTGGTCACTTTTCAAGAGCGAATTTATGCAGGCGCTCGAAAACGAGCCTTCCGACGCGGTAAAGGAAGAAAGGAAAATCACCTGGGCCACGGGAGTGGCCGCCTATCCGCTTGTGTGTGAGCTTGCGGAAGCCGCGCAGAAAAAATATGAAAACCTGAAAATTGATGTTTATAAAGTAACCAACAAACTTTTCGGCTCAACGGTCACAGTCGCGGGTCTTTTAAGCGGCAAGGATTATTTCGATACGCTAAAAGACGCGCCTCTCGGGCAGAAAATCATCATTCCCGAGGTGTCTCTGAGGAAAGACGATGACAGATTTCTTGACGATATGACTTTACAGCAACTTCAGCAGGCGCTCGGAGTCAGAGTCCGTCCCGTGCCAAACGACGGAGCAGTGCTTCTGTCGGAACTCATCGAAGACTGAACCCGGCGATTAAGGAGAAAGAAATGAACAATGTAGTAGCAATAGTAGGGCGCCCCAATGTCGGCAAATCGACACTATTTAACAAGCTTACGGGCGAGCGCACCGCGATAGTCGACGACACGCCCGGCGTCACTCGTGACAGAATTTACGGCGAGTGCGAGTGGTGCGGCAAAAAGTTTATGCTTGTTGACACGGGCGGCATTGAACCCTATTCGGATGATATAATCCTCTCTCAGATGCGGCGTCAGGCGGAACTCGCCATCGACAGCGCCGAAGTGATTATTCTTGTCACCGATCTGCGCTCGGGAGTGGTCGCTACCGATATGGATGTCGCCGCGATGCTTCAAAAAAGCGGCAAACCTATCGTCCTTTGTGTCAACAAGTGCGACACAATAGGCGAACTGCCCGCCGATTTTTACGAGTTTTACAATCTCGGCCTCGGCGACCCCATAGCCGTCTCCTCCGTTCACGGTCTCGGTACGGGCGACCTTCTTGACGAGGTGTGCAAATACCTTCCCGCCGAAGATGAAAACGGCGAAGAAAACGAATACATAAAAGTCGCCGTCATCGGAAAACCCAATGTCGGCAAATCATCGCTTGTCAACGCGGTGCTCGGCGAGGAGAGAATGATTGTCTCCTCAATAGCCGGCACAACAAGAGACGCCACCGACTCATATGTCGAAAACGAGTTCGGCAAATTTATGACCAGATAGAAAAATACTCAGTCATCCGCGCCCGTATGGCGGTTGAGAGAGCGCAGGTGTGCGTGATTATGATTGACGGCACAGAAGGCTTTACCGAGCAGGATTCCAAAGTGGCGGGCATAGCGCACGAGATGGGCAAGGGTTGCATCATCGCCGTCAATAAATGGGATATTGTCGAAAAAGACGGCAAGACCATGGACAGTTACAGAAAAAAACTTATGAACGATTTCTCGTTTATGTCATACGCGCCCATTATCTTTATTTCGGCAAAAGAAAAAATAAGGCTCGACAGACTTTACGAACTTATTAAATTCGTCGACACGCAGAACGCCATGCGTATTACCACGGGCAAACTCAACGAGGTGCTGGCGGACGCGGCGGCGAGAGTTCAGCCTCCCACCGATAAAGGCAAAAGGCTCAAAATTTATTATGTCACCCAGGCATCCACAAGACCGCCCACATTCGTCTATTTTGTAAACAACGCAGAACTCTTCCATTACAGTTACCAGCGTTATCTCGACAATCAGATAAGGGCTGTTTTCGGGCTTGAAGGCACGCCCACGAGAATACTTATCAGGGAAAGGAACAAAGACAAGAAATGACGGTTATCGGCATTGATCCCGGCTACGCGATAGTCGGCTACGGGGTTGTTGAGTATAAAAGCAACCATTTCCGTATGATAGACTTCGGCGCGATAACAACCGACGCGCACACTCCTTTCAACCTGCGGCTTATCAGCATTTACAATGAACTGTGCGCCCTTCTCGAAAGATGCAAACCCGAGGCTCTCGCCATCGAAAAACTGTTTTTCAACACAAACCAGAAAACGGCGATAGATGTCGCGCAGGCGAGGGGAGTCATAGTCCTCGCCGCCCAGCAGAGGAATATTCCGATTTTCGAATACACTCCCTTGCAGGTCAAGCAGAGTGTTGTCGGCTACGGCAGAGCAGAGAAAAAGCAGGTTCAGGAAATGACGAGAATTATGCTCAACCTTCAGAAAATTCCCAAACCCGATGACGCCGCCGATGCTCTCGCGATGGCTATATGCCACTGCCACACAAGCGGCTCAGCGATTTCAACATATCTTAACAAGAGGTAAATCTATGTTTTACAGTCTCACAGGCAAAGTGGTTATGAAAGATTCCTCGAGCGCGGCGATAGACTGCTCGGGAGTCGCATATCTTGTCAACACCACTCTTTCTACAATCAACTCTCTTCCACCCGTCGGCGAAACGGCAACCGTTTACACATATCTTGCCGTGCGCGAAGACGCGCTTGACCTTTTCGGTTTTTACAGCAAGGATGAACTCGAGTGCTTCAAGCTTCTCATAACGGTATCGGGCGTAGGCCCCAAGGCAGCAACCGCGGTGCTCTCCGCGCTCACTCCTTCACAGCTTGCCGTCGCGATTTCAAGCGGAGATGTCAAAGCTATAACCGCCGCTCAGGGCGTAGGCGCGAAAATAGCGCAGAGAATAGTGCTTGAACTCCGAAGCAAGATGGGTTCTCTCGAAATGAGCTCGGACAATCTCTCTTCGGTCGCCGACGCGGCCAAGTCGGGCATAAGCAGCGCGAGCAAGGATGCCGTCGACGCTCTTGTCTCCGCGTTCGGTTACTCCCGTTCGGAAGCGAGCATAGCAGTAGGCAGACTTGACCAGAATCTTTCAACGGAAGAAATGATACGCAAGGCTCTTTCCGTCCTTGCCAAAAAACTGTAATTTCAGGAGAAAATTATGGATAACGAATTCGAAACCCGGTTTATGGACGCCTCTTACAACGGCATTGAGGATGAGGATATCGAACTCTCTCTGCGCCCGAGAGTGCTGTCCGAATATATCGGTCAGGAAAAAGCGAAAGAGAATCTTTCAATATACATTGAGGCTGCCCGCAACAGAGGCGAGCCTCTCGACCATGTTCTGCTTTACGGCCCTCCCGGTCTCGGCAAAACAACTCTCGCGGGCATAATCGCAAACGAGATGGGCGTAAACTTCAG
>CADAER010000045.1:22686-42586 GCA_902787025.1 Oscillospiraceae bacterium
GGCGACGTGCTGTTTATTGATGAAATCCACCGCCTTTCGAGAGCCATCGAAGAGGTGCTTTATCCCGCGATGGAAGACGGCGCAATCGACATTATTATCGGCAAAGGTCCCTCGGCGCGCTCAATCAGACTCGACCTCAACCGCTTCACGCTTGTCGGCGCGACCACAAGAGCGGGTCAGTTAAGCTCGCCCCTTCGCGACCGTTTCGGCGTTATTCTCCGTCTTGAGATGTATTCCGCCGATGAACTCAAAAAGATAGTCAACCGCTCGGCAGGCATTCTCGGAGTGAAGATAGACGACGAAGGCGCTACGGAAATAGCCTCCCGTTCAAGAGGCACACCCCGTATTGCAAACCGCCTTCTCCGCAGAGCGCGCGATTTCGCGGAAGTCAAGGGCGACGGCGTAATCACAAAAGAGGTCGCTTCAATGGCGCTCGGCAAAATGGAGATAGATCCTCTCGGTCTTGACAATATCGACCGTCTTATCCTTACCACAATGATCAAAAACTACAACGGCGGTCCCGTTGGCCTTGAAACGCTCGCCGCCGTAATCGGCGAGGAAGCCGTCACGATAGAAGATGTTTACGAACCCTATCTTATGCAGCTCGGCTTTTTAAGCAGAACGCCGAGAGGCAGAGTGGTGACTCCCGCGGCATATAACCATATCGGAATACCTATGCCCGGTCAGCAGAAATTCGGAGTCTGATTATGAGAACAGCTGAAAACTGGAAAGATTACGAGCTTATCGACTGCTCCGACGGAGAGAGGCTGGAGCGCTGGAAAGATATTATTCTCGTGCGTCCCGACCCGCAGGTTATCTGGAAAACACCGAAAACCGACAAACTGTGGAACAACGCCCACGCGGTGTATAACCGCTCTTCTACGGGAGGCGGTAGCTGGACCGTCAACAAAAAGATGCCCGATGTCTGGCAGATAGGCTACAACAATCTGAAATTCAATATAAAAACAATGGGATTCAAGCATACCGGCCTTTTCCCCGAACAGGCTGTCAACTGGGAATACACCGCAGAGATAATAAAAAAAGCGGGCAGACCGGTCAAAGTTCTCAATCTGTTTGCCTATACTGGAGGAGCGACCGTCGCCGCTCTGAAAGCGGGAGCGTCTGTCACCCATGTTGACGCGTCAAAAGGAATGACCGCCTGGGCGAAAGAAAACGCGGCTTTGTCAGGCGTTGCCGACAGACCCGTTCGCTGGCTCGTTGACGACTGTATGAAATTCGTTGCCCGCGAAATCCGCAGAGGCAACACCTACGATATTATCATTATGGATCCGCCCTCATACGGCAGAGGCCCCGGCGGCGAGGTCTGGAAGCTTGAGGATGAAGTCTATAACTTTGTCGGAAGCTGTACAAATCTTTTGAGCGAAAACGCCCTTATGATGCTTATTAACTCCTACACAACGGGGCTTTCGCCGTCCGTTATGCAATATATCCTTTCCGAAACAGCCGGCAGAAGGCTCGGCGGCACAACATTCAGCGATGAAATTGGCCTTCCGGTTTCATCAAAGCCGGGCAGAGTCCTTCCCTGCGGAGCGAGCGCGTTCTGGATTTCGGAAAAATAATAAAAAAATCACAGGTCCTTTTATGAGCGAAAAACTTATTGAATTTAAAAATGTCACATATTTTTACGACACAGACGAGGATGAGGAAAACCGTCCTCAGCCTTCGCCTGCGATAAAGGATATAAACATCGCGTTTTCAAAAGGCGAGTTTGCCGCCGTGCTCGGCCACAACGGTTCGGGCAAAAGCACTCTCGCCAAAATGTGCAACGCGATTTTAATTCCCACCTCCGGCGAGGTAACGGTTGAGGGAATGAGCACATCCGATGAGGAAAACGGCGACCTTATCCGCCGCAAGGTCGGTATGGTGTTTCAGAACCCCGACAACCAGATTGTAGCTACCATAGTGGAAGACGATGTCGCTTTCGGTCCCGAAAATCTCGGCGTTGAACCCACCGAAATCAGGCGCAGGGTTGACGAATCGCTGAAAGCCGTCAATATGTATGATTTCAGACTCAAACAGCCGCACAATCTTTCAGGCGGACAGAAGCAGAGAGTGGCTATCGCAGGCGTGCTCGCCATGCGCACGGATGTAATAGTTCTCGACGAGCCCACCGCTATGCTCGATCCTGTCGGCAGGGCGGATGTTCTCGCGACCGTTCACCGTCTCAACCGCGATTACGGCATAACCGTAATAATGGTTACCCACTTTATGGATGAAGCGGTTCAGGCTGACAGGGTAATTGTTATGAACAAAGGCTCAATAGTGCTCGACGGCACTCCGGAAGAAGTCTTTTCAAATACTGCTGCGGTGAAAAGCTGCGGTCTCGATGTTCCGCAGTCAACGGAGTTCTGTTCGCGTATCGGCATAAAAAACACCGTCCTCACGGCTGAAAGCGCGGTTGAGGAAATAATGAATATTTACGGAGGTGGCGCAAAATGACACCTGCCGTGGAAGTCAGAAATTTAACCCATTACTATCTCAAAGGCACCGAAAATCAGGTAGCCGCAATAAATAACATAAATCTCAGCGTCGAAAAAGGCGAAACTCTCGGCATAATCGGGCATACAGGCTCTGGCAAAAGCACGCTTATCGCCCATTTCAACGGTCTGCTCAAACCCGACGAGGGAGAAGTCCTTGTTGACGGCAAAAACATTTTTGAAAGCAAAGAAACTCTCCGTCAGTCAAGATTTACTCTCCGTCAGTCCAGGTTCAAAGTCGGTCTCTGCTTCCAGTATCCCGAATATCAGTTGTTTGAGGAAACAGTCTATAAAGACATAGCGTTCGGCCCGAAGAATATGAAGCTTCCGCAGGAAGAAATTGACAGAAGAGTTCTCACCGCCGCGGGAATGGCAGGCGTGAGAAAAGAAAACCTTGAAAAATCTCCGTTTGATCTGTCGGGCGGCGAAAAACGCAGGGCGGCGATAGCGGGCGTTATGTCAATGGAACCTCAGGTGCTTGTTCTCGATGAGCCCGCCGCGGGTCTCGATCCCGCGGGCAGAAGAGAATTAATCAATATGATTAAGAACTACCGCAGGGCGACGGGCTGCACGGTCATTATCGTTTCGCACAGTATGGAAGACATAGCGAGCGTCGCCGACAGAGTCTGCGTTCTCAACAAAGCGGAAATCGCCATGCTCGGCACGCCGAAAGAAGTCTATACCCGTGATGAGGAACTGCGCTCAATGGGGCTCAATGTTCCCGAAATCACAAGAATATTCATAATGCTGAAAAAAAGAGGGCTGGATGTTCCCGCCGATGTTTTCACGGTCGATGACGCCGTAGCCTCTATCCGCAAACTGTCGGAAAGGGGGAAGGCGTAATGATAAGCGATATCTCCATAGGCCAGTATTTCACCGGCAACTCCTTCCTTCACAAAATGGATGCTAGAATGAAATTCATCCTCGTTTTCGCGCTACTCGTTTTTGTGTTCCTGTGCAAAAGCTTCTTCTCGTTGGCGCTTATGGTTGTGTTTACCGTGTTTGCAGTCATTCTCTCAAAAGTGCCGTTCAAGATGGTGCTCAAAAGCATAAAGCCGCTTGTCATAATTATTCTCTTTACCGCTCTTCTCAATATTTTCTACACAACGGGCGGCACGACCTATTTTGAGTGGCACTCGCTGAAACTCACGGAAAAGGGAATAAACACCGCGATTTTTATGGCTGTGCGAATTCTTGTTCTTGTAGTCATAAGCTCGCTTCTCACCTACACAACAACACCAACAATGCTCACCGACGCCATCGAGAGGCTTCTCTCTCCGCTCTCGGTGTTCCATATCAAAGTCCACACTCTCGCCATGATGATGACTCTCGCGCTGAGATTCATCCCCACTCTCGTTGAGGAAATCGAACGCATTATGAACGCCCAGAAGGCGAGGGGAGCGGAACTCGAAACAGGCGGACTTATCGCAAGGTCGAAGGCGCTTGTCCCGATATTCGTTCCGCTTATGGTCTCATCCTTCCGCAGAGCGTATGAACTCGCGTTCGCCATGACCTGCCGCTGCTATACGGGCGGCGAGGGCAGAACGAGAATGAAGCAGATGAAACTTAAACCGCGTGATTTCATCGCCGCTGTATTTGTCGCGGCTCTGCTTGCGGGCGTGCTTGTTCTTAATCATTTCTTCGAAGCGGTAATTTAAACGAAAGGAGGCGGAACCGTGCGCAATCTGCTTCTTGAACTCGCGTATAACGGCAAAGCGTATCACGGCTGGCAGGTGCAGGAAAACGCGCCGACGGTTCAGCAGACCTTTCAGGATTCCTGGGAGCATATAACAGGCTCAAGAGACAATGTGACGGGCTGTTCGCGGACGGATACGGGCGTGCACGCCAATATGTTCTGCTGCAACATAAGAACGGAAACGCCTCTTGAGTGTGAAAAACTCGTAACCGCTCTCAACGCCGTTCTTCCCGATGATATCGCCGTCAGAAACTGCAGAGAAGTTCCGTATGAATTTCACGCAAGGTATGACTGCGTTTCAAAAGAATACATTTACAGAATACTCAATTCTCCCGTTCCGTCTCCGTTTCTCAACGGTCTTGTCTGGCAATACAAATATCCTTTGGATGAAAAAGCGCTCGACAGATGCGCGAAGCATTTTATCGGCAGACACGATTTTTCCGCGTTCTGTTCGGCGGGCAGCAGTGTTGAGGATACGATAAGAACGGTAACCGCTTCTCAGGTTACACGGCTCGGCGACGAAGTCGTTTTCAGAATTGAGGCGAACGGCTTCCTTTACAATATGGTGCGTATTATCACAGGCACGCTCATAGCCGTCTCGCAGGGAAAAATAAAAGAAGAAAACATTCCCGCGATTATTGAGTCAAAAGACCGATCCCTCGCGGGACCTACGGCTCCGCCTCAGGGGCTCTATCTCAACAAAGTCAGTTACGGAGGTGAAATCCGTTGAAAATAAATATTAAGAAACCGCAGTTCCGAAAAAACAAAGACGGCAAAGAAAGCCGTCATCCCAAAAGGCTGAAGCACGCGCTTCTTATAACACTCGCGGTCGTGCTCGTGCTTGCCGCCACCTATATTGCCGCGAAAACCGTCGGAAATGTCGCGGTTTCAAATATCACAGACTCTTTCCGCAAAGTGTTTATGTCATCGTCAAACGGCGGCTGGCCGCTTACGGTTGAAAGCCTGAGCATCAAAGAAATAAAACCCGTTGACGGTGAAATACTCGTTCTTTATAACGATGAAGCGCAGTTTCTGACACAGGGCGCGAGAACAATGGGAAGCGTGCAGTTCAACGCCGCCGATTCAAGAACCGTCATCAGAAACGGCAGAACTCTCGCCTATGATATCGCGAAGGGAACGGTTGTGCTTTTAAGCAAAACCGAAAAGCTTTCCGAAATAACCATACCTGAAAAAATCCTCACAGCCTGCCTGTCGGCTGACGGAAGCTTCGCCGTCGCGACGGAAGGCGAGAGCAATATACAAAGCAAAATCACCGTCTATTCGTCATCGGGCAACGCCTTGTTCGAGTGGAAATGCGCCGATGAAAGAATACTCGACGCGTGCCTGTCGATGAACGGCAAAAAACTTGCGGTTTTGGCATCGGGCGTCAAAAACGCCGTTGTTTACAGCAGGCTAGTGATTTTCGACACATCCAGGACCGAACCCGTATCCGAAATAAAATACGACGATACAATGATGCTTCGTGTCTGCATTACAAAAATGGGCAGAACAATAGTCGTCGGCGACAATCAGTTCGTTATCTACAACAAAAAACTGGAGCGCACCGACGGTCTTGAATACAGTGAAAACCAGCTTAACAATGTTTCGTTTGACGAAGACGGAAACGCCGTGATAGCCATGCGTGAATTCGGCGGAGCGCAGACAAGGGTTTTCCGCTATTCAGCGTCCGGAGTGAAAACCGCCGAGACAACAATAACAGGCGAAGCGGATTATGTGCTCTGCGAAGGCACTGTGACCGTTGCGGTCTGCGGCAAAACCGCGACCAAGTTAAATAAAAAAGGGCAGGTAACACAGACGAAAACTCTCGAAAGCGTTCCCGACAAAGTCATTTATACATCGGGCAGTTTCTTCTCGCTTGAAGAAAACATCCTGAAAAAGTATTGACGAAGGGGGCCGGTTATGGAGTTCAATCTCGCGAATTATCTTGTTGACATAGCTCTCGCCGCAATATTTATTGCCTGCGCGGCATCGGGACTCGTCAAAGGTCTCATTGAAATGATAACCTCGGCGGCTTCCGCGATAATCGCTTTTATTGCGGCAAAAATCTACGCCCCGCGCATTTCGGGCGTAATATATGAGAATTATGTCAAAGAAAAACTAATTGAAAAAGCAAGCGGAAAGATTGAAGAGCTTACGGCATCCGGGAGTGAACCGCTTAACATATCTTTACCGGATTCCCTCGTGAGTATGGCTCAGAAAGCGGGGGTCGATATCGAAACCGCGCTCTCCGGCGCGATAGGGCAGGGCTCACCTGCGGAAGCCGGGCAGAAGTTTGTCTCGCTCATTGAAAAGCCTTTTGTAATACCTGCAATAGAGTTTGCGCTTTTCATTATCGGTATGTTGGTTATATATGCCGTATTGAGATTGCTGACAGTTCCTGTTTGCGCGCTCGTGAAACTTCCGGTATTAAAAGAAGTCAATAAAGCGGCAGGACTTATATTCGGAGCGGTCAAAGGCCTGTTTGCAGTGTTCTGCATAGCGGCGGTTTCGCTGTTCATCGCTTCCGCGTGTGAAGGCACCGCGTTCGCAAACGCGGTTGAAAATTCATATATCGCAGGCGTCGTTTCATCAATTATCAACGGTAAATAATCCCTTAACGGAGGTAAAATATTATGAAAAAAGAAGAAAATCTTGTAGGCAAACTTTTTGAAGGCTGTATGACCGTTCCCAACCTTTTATCGGTCATAAGAATAATCCTCGTTCCCTTTTTCGCCTATTTCTTTTTGAAAGGCGACAAAATTCTCGCAATTTCCATCCTTGCTTTCTCGGGCATCACCGATTTCCTTGACGGCAAAATCGCGCGCCGTTTCAATCAGGTGAGCGCTCTCGGCAAGGTTCTCGATCCCGTAGCCGACAAAATCACAATGCTCACAATAGCCGTAATGATGATTATTCTCTTCGGCAGAGCGCAGAGTCCCGTTATCCGCGCCGCCGGCTATGTGTTCATAGTGTTCATTGTCAAAGAACTGATTTTCGTCATCGGCGGAGCTCTTATGATAGGCTTCGGTATCAGACCCGGCGCGGCTGAAATCTGGGGCAAAATCGCAACATTTGTCTTCTATCTTGTAATGATAGCCATCCTTCTCATCGGTCCCGAAGTAGGCGCGTTTTCAACGGTTATGCCCGAGACGGTCGCAATGATTCTCGTCTGCATAAGCGCTCTCTGCACGGTCATTGCGTTTATCAGTTACATTCCCGCAATAGTCAGACAGGTCAGAGAAAGATTTTCCAAGGATTAAGGAGTTTATATGAAACAGGTATTATGCTCAAGGTGCAAAAAAAGACCTGCGATGTTCTTCGTCACCAAGGTTGACGGAGACAAAACCACGCAGGAAGGTCTTTGCATAAAATGCGCCCTTGAAATGAACATAGGTCCCGTAAAGCAGATTATGGAGACCATGGGTATTTCCGAGGACGAAATAGATGAGGTCAGCGAACAGTTTGAGCAGATGTTCGGTGAAGAGGGCGGATTTATGCCAGGCGGAGCGGGAACGATGCCGTTCCTTCAGAACTTTGCCGCAATGAACAACAACAACTCCGATGACACCTCATCATCCGAACAAAGCGAAAAGCGCAGAAAGCGCCCGGTGAAACGCCCCGAAAAAAGCGAAGAAAAGCAGAGAAAGTTTTTAAGCCAGTATTGCACCGATCTGACCGCAAAGGCGCGCGACGGCAAAATAGACCGCATTATCGGGCGTGAAAACGAGATTTACCGTACGGTTCAGATTCTGTGCCGCCGCACAAAGAACAATCCCTGCCTTATCGGTGAGCCCGGCGTAGGCAAAACAGCCATTGCCGAAGGTCTTGCTCTGCGCATAGCGAACGGCGATGTCCCCGCGAAACTCGCCGACAAAGAAATTCATCTTCTTGATTTAACCGCTCTTGTCGCGGGCACACAGTTCAGAGGTCAGTTCGAAAGCCGTATCAAAGGTCTTGTCGACGAAGTCAAAAACGAGGGCAATATAATCCTCTTCATAGATGAGGTTCACTCCCTCGTCGGCACGGGCGACGCGGAGGGTTCGATGAACGCCGCCAATATTTTGAAGCCCTCGCTTTCTAGAGGCGAAATCCAGATTATCGGCGCCACCACATTTACGGAATATCGCAAATACATCGAAAAAGACGCCGCTCTCGAACGCCGTCTCCAGCCCGTAAAGGTTGAAGAACCCTCAATTGAGCAGACAACGCAGATGCTTATCGGCGTAAAAGATTATTATGAAAACTATCATAAAGTCCGCATTTCCGACACCCTTGTCGAAAAGACGGTCGTTCTGTCGGAACGCTATATAAACGACCGTTTCCTGCCCGACAAGGCCATAGACCTTCTCGATGAAGCCTGCACCTGCGCGAATTTACGCAACAAGCATATAAGCGAACTCGAAGCGGCTCAAACCAAATTAGCCGCTCTCAAAGAGGAACAGCAGAATCTTGCCGGAGATGACTCGGGCGAGCAGGATTACGAGCGTCTTGCCACTCTCAAAGCGGAAATAATGAAACTCGAAAACGAGATGCCCGAGATTGAAAAACTCGCGTCCGACAACCAGGTGCTTGAAGATGACCTCGCAAATGTCATCCAGCTCTGGACGGGTATTCCCGCAACAAAAGTCATAGAAAGCGATCTTAAACGCCTCTCCGACCTTGAAAGCAATCTGAAAGCGAAACTCATCGGTCAGGATGAAGCGGTTGAACTTGTTAGCGCCGCCATCCGCAGAGGCAGGGTGCAGATAAGCCCGCGCCGCAGACCGTCGTCGTTTATATTCGTCGGACCTACCGGCGTAGGCAAAACCGAGCTTGTCAAACTCCTCGCCAACGAATTGTTTGACACTCCCGAAACACTCATCCGCCTTGATATGAGCGAGTTTATGGAAAAACACTCCGTCTCAAGAATCGTCGGATCGCCTCCCGGCTATGTCGGCTATGACGAAGCGGGTCAGCTTACCGAGAAAGTCAGACGCAAGCCATATTCGGTTATTCTGTTCGATGAAATCGAAAAAGCCCATCCCGATGTTATGAATATCCTTTTGCAGATTCTCGACGAGGGCAAAATCTCCGACGCTCACGGCAGAGTCGTAAGTTTTGAAAACACCGTTATCATAATGACATCAAACGCGGGCAGTGACCGTAAAGAGGGCGCGCTCGGCTTCGCGAAATCACAGGGTGAGGCATCCCGTGACAGAGCGCTCAAAGCGCTTCGTGATTTCCTTCGTCCTGAGTTTATCGGCAGAGTTGATGAGATAGTTGTTTTCAATGATCTTACCCGTAAGGATTTCGAAAAAATCGCCGGCCTTATGCTCGGTGAGCTTGTCTCGCCGCTTGCGGACAAAGGTATTAAGCTTACCTGGGATTCAGCCGCGGAATCGGCGCTCGCCGCCCTTTCAACCGACGGCACAAGGGGAGCGCGCGACTTGAGAAACACGGTGCGAAGAGAGGTCGAAGACAAGATAGCGCAACAGATTGTCAACTCCTCCGACTCTCCGTTTAAGGCGGTAAATATTACGGCGGAAGGCGAAAAAATAAAGGTTGATTTTTCTTAATTATTATTTAATAAATATTTATTTTATTGACTTTTATGGTTCGTTGTGATAAAATCCACTTGCATAATGGAACAAAAATCCAAAAAATCCACTCAAAAATTTTTTCAGGAGGAACAAAAATGAAAACAGGCAAAAGACTTTTAGCAGCACTTCTTGCGCTCATTATGGCTTTAAGCGTAGTATCTGTTTCAAGCGTTACAATCGCTTCGGCAGCCGACTATTCGAGCGCGACTACTCTTTCGGGTGGCGCCGGTGTTTCAGCCACTCTTAGCGCGGCCGCATCAAAAACGTGGTATAAGTTCACAGCCACAGCCGCTGCAACGGAACTTACATTCACACACGCCACAGACAACAGTGATGTTGTTTACTTCACAGTTCAGGTGTTTGACTCCGCAAACGCTCCCGCGGCGGCAAACGCGATGGTCAAAATCGACTCTCTCGCGAAAACCCCGACTGAACTCAAATCATTCTCAACAACAATCGGCGCAACTTATTATATTGCGGTTGAAACAAACAACTCCGCGGCAGTAGGCAAACTCTACACAGTCAAAGTTTCAGCATCCGTAAACTCCGAATCTGAAGACAACGGCTCCACCGGTTCGGCTAACCAGCTCGCTCCCGGCACACCCGTCAAGGGCATCCTTTCAAGCGCGGATGATGTTGACTACTTCAAAATCACACTTGACCAGACTTATTATCTTAATATCACTTTAACTCACACACCCAAAGCAGGTGTTACAGCCAAATATTACGATGTAACAGTATTCTTCTCAGACGGCACTACCAGAGTAGGTTCGTTCGCCTCTTTAGGTAAGGAAGAATCAAAATCCTGGAGCGATGCAGAAGGCGTAGCTCTTAAAGCCGGCACATATTACATCAGAGTCATCGACGGCGGCGCGGTCGCAGGTGTTGAATATCAGATTACCGCGACTCTCACCGAAATACCCGACCACGATGAAGAAAGCGAAAACAACAACAGCACAAGCGAGGCCAACGACATCACAAGCGGCAGACCAATGATAGGCGCTCTTGATGTCACAAATGAACTCGCAATAGATACTGACGACTACTACAAAATCACCGTAGCCAGCGGCGCAATCATAAGCTTCACTCTTTCGCACGCGGTCGCAAATACATCCAATGTTTATTTCCGCGCAAAGCTTATTGACGCAAACGGCACCGAAATCACATCGGTTGTTTCAAAAGGCAATGAAAACATCGTAGCGAGCGTCAAGAATTCCGTAGCGGCGGGTACATATTATGTCCGTGTTTACAGAGATATCGCCGCGGGCGATGATGACACTACTATTCCCTACGCTCTCGTAGTCACAACCGCCATTGTTTCCGGTATGGAACAGGAGTCCAACAACGATTACACATCCGCCAACGCAATAAAAACCGGTTCGGCTGCAAGTCCGGTTATCTACACCGCAAGCATTGCAACAAAAGATGATATTGACTATTTCACATTCAAAGTAAAACGCGGTTATGCATACATCCGCTTCTACAGCCAGGACAACGGCGCGTGCAAAACCATCTATCATGTAGATGTCACCAGACTTTCACCCAACGCCGGTATTGTCAAAGAAGAATCCGTAAAGAACTTTGATGTTGACTATGTTGACGGTGAGTTCACAAGTGCGTGTCTCGGCCTCGATGAGGGCACGTACTACCTTAAAGTCACACCCAGACACTTTGACAACAGCATGCAGGGTCAGTATGGCGTAGGCGTTCAGTATTCGGAATACACAGGTTATGAAACCGAAGCAAACGACACAACAGCGACAGCCGACGATCTTATCCAGGGTTCCAACAGCCTCTATATCGGCGGCTCCGCGTTCGACAAAGCTGATGTTGACTGGTTCAAATTTAAAACTTCCTCAAAATTAAACGCCACGTTTACTCTCAAGAGAGAATACACCAAGGCCGAAATAGCCGCGGGTATTAAAGACGCAAAGAACTTCGAGTGGAATGTCCGTGTTTACGCTTCCACCGATCTTAAAAACCCGATTTTAACCGGTGTGTTCAAAAGCAATAAAGAGCTCAGCGAGACCGTCAAGAATCTCGCGAAAGGAACCTATTATATTAAGGTCAGCGCGAATTCAGGCGCATACACAAACAAGGATTACAGCATTTCCGTAACCAGAACTGAGTCAACACCTTGGTGGCAGGCTTTTATCCAAAGAATCAAAGCAATCGACTGGTCCAACCTGAAGGATATGTTCAGCTTCATGACAAAGATTCCTTGGGCGCAGGTCATTCCTATCCTCGTTCAGACAGGTAAGAGACTTGTTGAGTTTATCAAAATTGTCTTAAACAGAGTTTAAACTTATTCAAACGCTTTAACTTTTACAAGCCGCCTGCGGGCGGCTTGTTTTATGAATAACAAGGCGAGGTATATATAATGTATATAGACAAAGACTTTAATCCCGTGCTTCGTTTTATGGTCGTGAGCGATATTCACTATCACGACGAACCCCGCGTTGAAAATGAAAGATTCGATAAAGCGATTAAAACCGCCTACCGTTTAAGCGAGGCGGAAAATTATCAAAACCTCGATGCCATATACATTGTCGGCGACTTTGCAACAAGCGGCAGCGAAAAGCAGATGCTCGCGATTAAAAAGACTCTCGATGACAATGTGAAGCCCGGCACTCAGGTTTGTCTTACAATGGCAAGCCATGAGTTTAACCGCGACAACGGCGGCGAAGAGGGAGCTCTCGAACGATTCGCGCGCATTTTCAATATGCCTCCCGATGACCACAGAATAATAAACGGTTTTCACTTTATCAGCCTCACCACAACAAACGGCTGCCGTTTTGACGACGCGAAAAAAGAATACGCGAAACAGCAGCTCAAAATCGCCGCAAAGGATGAAGGAAAACCTATTTTCTTTTTCCAGCATCCCCATATAACCGATACCGTCTACGGCAGTATCGACTGGGGTGAAAAGGATCTGACGCCAATCCTCGTCAACTATCCGCAGATTATTGATTTTTCAGGGCACTCCCACGCTCCCGTAAATGATCCGCGTTCGATTCATCAGGAGCATTTTACATCTCTCGGCACCGGAACTCTTTCGTATTTCGAACTCGATGAATATGATAAGGTTTACGGCACCGTTCCTCCCAATGATGACAGAGCGGCTCAGATGCTTATAGTCGAAGCGGATGAAAAAGGCAGAGTGCGCGTATATCCCTATGATGTCCTGACAGACTCTTTCTTTAAAAAGCGCTGGGTAATCGATGAGGCGTGGAATCCCGACTCCTTCATTTACACAGACGAGCGTTGGAAGAGCACATACAAACCCTTCTTCCCCGACAACGCATCTGTCAGGGTTGATGTCAACGGAGACACAGCCGATATAACCTTCACGCAGGCTGTCGATGAAGAGGAAGGCTATGTCAACGACTATTTCATAACGCTTTATAACTCAAACGGTTTTGTCGCGGCAAGGCAGAGTGTGTGGAGCGAATACTACTTTGCCGATATGCCAGACACAATAAGCGTGAAATTCACCGGACTTGAAAAAGGCGCTTATACAGTCCACGTTGAAACGCGCAGTTTCTGGCACACCTTCGGCAGAAACAATCTTACCTCGCGGTTTGAAATAAAATAGAAATTCGGAAGTATTGCTTTGGTTACAGATTTAACAAACGGAAAACCCTTCAAACTGATATTGAAATTCTGCCTTCCTCTTATGGCAGGTCAGCTTTTTCAGCAGTTATACAATATGGTTGACACCGTCATTGTCGGCAAATTCGTCGGCACTGCGGAACTTTCGGCAGTAGGCTCAACGGGTTCGCTGCTCTTCCTGATTATAGGCTTCGTCGTCGGTATGTGTACGGGGCTTTCTATCCCTGTCTCCCAGGCGTTCGGCGAGCGCGATTACAGGAAGATGCGCCGCTATTTCATTAACTCCGTTTATCTTGCCGTCCTGATATCAATTTTCCTTACGGTTGTCACCCTGACTTTCATAAAACAGGTTCTTCATATCATGAATACGCCGGATTCAATCTACGGCCTCGCGTATTCCTATATTTCCGTAATATTCGGCGGAATAACCGCAACCCTGTTCTACAACCTGTTTTCCTGCGTAATGCGCGCCCTCGGCGACAGCAAAACGCCCCTATATCTCCTGATTTTCTCATCCCTTGTAAATATTGTTTTAGACCTTCTGTTCGTAATAAAACTCAATATGTCGGTGCGCGGTGTCGCTATCGCCACCGTCATAGCTCAGGGACTTTCCGCTATGCTCGCGCTCTATGCGATATTCAAAAAATTCGGTATTCTTTTACCGCAGAAAGGCGAGTTCCTGCCGTCTCTCGATATGTGCGGAAGACTCCTTTATATCGGAGTGCCTATGGCGTTGCAGATTTCCGTTACCGCGGTAGGTTCGATAATGCTTCAGTCCGCTGTTAACAAACTCGGCGAAGATGTTATTGCCGCAGTGACCGTAGGCGGCAAAGCACAGCTTATGCTCGTTATGCCTTCCGAAACAATCGGTATCACAATGGCGACATACTGCGGCCAGAATCTCGGCGCGAGAAAGATCGAAAGAATAAACGAAGGCGTTCGAAACAGTATTGTTATGGCAATGGTTTACAGCGTGTTTTCCTTTACGGTCGGGCATTTCTTCGGCTCAAAACTCGCGCTTCTCTTCGTTCCTTCGACACAGACCGCCGTTATTGAATATGTCGGTCAGTTTTTGAGAACATGCTCGTGGTTCTATCCGTTTTTGTCAATGCTGTTTATTTTCCGCAACGCGATTCAGGGGCTTGGCTACTCCGTTCCCGCAATGCTCGCGGGCGCGTTCGAACTTGTCGCAAGAGCGGTTATGGGCTTCGTGGTTATCCCTGTTTACGGCTTCAGAGCTGTATGTTTCGCCAACCAGTCCGCCTGGCTCTCGGCGTTCATTTTCCTCGTTCCGACCTATCTCATCGTTCACTCGATAGTCCGGAAGAAAATCGAGCAGGGGAAAGTAAAAATATAAAAGTGAAAATAAAAAAAAGGACGCTTCGGGCGTCCTTTTTTTATGCGATAAATTCAATTTATTATTTCTTTCCCTGAGGGCCGAGATACTGCGCGTCTCCGAAACCGAGAATCACATTGAAGATATACGGGAAGAAAAGAATGCCGAATCCGAATCCCGTTCCTTTTCCGAACGCCTTCGCCTCTCTGAACGAAAGCATAATTCCGTAAATGAAGCCGACAACGGGGATGATTAAAAGCAAAAACTTCCAGCCGTTACCGTCAACGATTTTAACCTGGGTATAAACATTAAGAATCGGGATAATTGATTTCCATCCTTTTTCACCGGCTTTTTCAAATATCTTCCACATACCGATGATTACGAGAACCACAAAAGCGATACCTACTATTGTGAGCGCTATCTGTGAGCCTGTTGACATTTGCGACATTTGCTGTGAGTATTCTTCGAAATCCATAGTTTTCTCCTTCCTATTTTAAAGGCGATTACCGCCTTTTATACATTAGTTATTATTTATATCGGGAACGGGTAGTAATCGAACAGGTTGCCCGTCAGAGTTTTTATAAGTATTGTCAGAAAAATTCCAAGCGCTTTGCCGTAGGTTTCAATGTAAAAATTGTAATCAACGCCCTCAACCAGCACAACAGGCTCCGTGTTTTCACCTTTGCCTATTTCTTTAAGCTTCGCGAGAGTAACCTTCGCGAGTTCAACATTGCCCTTTGCGTTTGGATGCACGCAGTCATCCGCTATCAGATCGGGTCTGTCATTGAGCGCGGAGGCAAAATCAACAAGGTAAAAGGAACCGGGATATTTTGCAAGATATCTGTCATAAACATCATTTACGCAGACCGTCGCGTCTGTGAATATCTTTTTGCCAATGAATCTCCACGCAACATAAACATTGTTGACAAGCAGGGTAACGTCCGGGTTTATTTCATAAATTCTTGCGATTATTTTGCAGAAGTTTTCGTAAATGTTTTCTTCTCTCGCTCTTATTTCGCCCGTATAGCCGATAAGACTTTCCGCGCCGAGCAGAATAACATCGCTGCTCGCAAGGTAGTCATTCGAGCCTACCGAAAGGCTTATTATATCCGCTTTTCTGACCGATTCAATAACCGAATCGCGGTCAAGATAGGCAAGCCAGTCCGAGGTGTCCGTCGCCGTTCTCGCAAGGTTTTCATAGTTGTAGCCGTTTGTGTCGGCAACTATCTTTCCGAAAGATGCCTCATCCCTGTTTTTTATTCCGTATCCCTGGGCGATTGAATCGCCGAGCAGCAGATAATTCGGCTTTTCATCGTCCTGTGCAAAGCACAGCGGAGACGAAAGCGAGAAAACGAGAACGAACGCAAGAACTAACGCGAGTATTTTTCTCATATTATGCACCGTAACCTTTCGATTTAATGACATCAACAACGCTGTTTACATATTTGCCGCAAATCTCTTTTTCGGGTGCCTCAACCATAACCCTGATAACCGGCTCCGTGCCGGATTCACGCACAAGTATTCTTCCGCTGTCACCGAGTTCCTTTTCCGCGAGAGCGACAGCCGCTTTCACATCCTCATCGTTCAGGCCTTTGCTTGACATCATCGCCTGCATCATTTTAAGGCTGGTCAGTATTCCGTCGCCCGTAGTGGCGTATTTCAGGAATATAATGTGTCCCGATTGCTCTCCGCCTAAAATGTAGTGGTTTTTCTCCATACATTCATAAACATATTTGTCGCCGACCGCAACTTTTTCATAGTCTATTCCCAACTCGTCGAACGCCTTGTATAAACCAAAATTCGACATAACAGTCGTAACAACCGTGTTGTTTACAAGTTTTCCTCTTTCCTTCATATACCGGGCGTAAATGTAAAGAATATGGTCGCCCGTGAGAATGTTGCCCTTTTCGTCAACGCACAGGCAGCGGTCCGCGTCGCCGTCATAAGCGAAGCCTACATCCATACCGTTTTCAACAACATACTTCTGCAAGCCCTCAATGTGAGTCGAGCCCGCGTTGTCATTGATATTGAAACCGTCAGGCTGAGCGTTCAGAACATAAGTGGTCGCGCCGAGAGCCTCAAAAACCGCCTTCGCCACATTCCAGGTGCTTCCGTTTGCGCAGTCAAGAGCAATCTTTTTGCCCTTGAACGAGTACATTCCGAGCGAAATGAGATAGCCGATATATCTGTTTCTGCCCGCGACATAGTCAACCGTTCTGCCGATGTTCTCCCTTGTGGCGTAAGGAATCTCGTCCCACTTCTGTCCGAATAGCTCAAGCTTGCCGTCAATGTAATCCTCGATATATCCTATTGTCTCCTCGTCCATCTTTTCACCGTTGGAATTGAGGAGCTTTATCCCGTTGTCATAGTATGGATTATGGCTCGCCGAAATCATGATTCCGCAGTCAAACGAATCTATTCTCGCAACATAGGCAACGGAAGGCGTTGTCGTAACGTGAAGCATATATGCGTCTGCTCCCGATGCGGTGAGACCAGCGACAAGCGTGTATTCAAACATATAACTTGACCTTCTCGTGTCTTTGCCGATAACAACGCAGGGAGGCTCTGTTATGCCTGCCTGTTTTCTTTTCTCTTTGTAATACCAGCCGAGAAAACGGCCGACTTTATATGCGTTGTCCGCCGTCAGAGTAACATTGGCCTCTCCGCGGAATCCGTCCGTACCGAAATATTTTCCCATTTTATCTGTCCTCTTTCGCAATAATCGTTCCGTTGTTTTTGAAAATGCTGTTCTGCGCCACAGTTCCTCTGACACAGGATGTAGGGTATATATTCGAATATCTTCCGATTACGGTGCCGGGGTTGAGAACGCTGTTGCAGCCGACCTCAACAAAATCGCCTAAAAACGCTCCGCACTTTTTAAGCCCCGTCTCAATTTCTTCTTTGCCGTCCCTGATAACAACCGGCAGTTTGTCCGATTTAACATTGGATGTTACCGCGCCGGCGCCCATATGCGACATATAACCTAAAATGCTGTCGCCCGCGTAATTGAAATGAGGAACCTGCACGCCGTCGAAGATTATAACATTTTTCAGCTCAACGGAGTTTCCGATAACACAGCCTTTACCGATAAGCGCGCTCCCTCTGATGAAGGCGCAGTGTCTTACTTCAGTGTTTTCTCCGATTATGCAGGGCGCCCCGATATGAGCCGTCGGTGCGATTTTCACCGTCTTGTGCGCCCATACGCCCGGTGCGATTTCGTTATATTCATCGCCGAGTTTTCCGCCCAGCGACAATATAAGTTCCTTTATTCCGGCGAGAGCCTCCCACGGGTATTCAAAACCTTCCAGATATTCGCCCGCCGCCGTGTGCGACAAATCATATAAATCTTTAATCTTTATCATTTTTAACCTCTTTTATATTTTCATACCGTCCGAACTTTCGCAGAACGCCGCGGAAAATTCCAACTGCGGAAAAAGACGGGAATACTCTTTATTTACATTGAAAGCGATTTCATCTCTTTTGCCGGGGCAGGTGAGAGCGACACAGCAGCCGCCGAAGCCCGCTCCCGAAAATCTCGCGCCGTAAACACCGTCGGTTTTCTGAAGAATACCGGTGAGCGCGGTCAGCTCTTCGCTGCCGGTTTCCCAAAGTTTAACAGAAGACAGTCCGCTCTGATTCACAAGAGAGCCGAAGGCTTCAATGTCGCCGTCTTTCCACGCCTCAACACCGTTTTTTACTCTTTCGCACTCGTCAAACCAGTGCTCGGCGCGCTTCCTGAAACTGTCGGGCAGACGGTCTTTATATTTATCGAAAGTCTGCCTTTCAACATCGCGCATGACCGTCTCTTCGAATCTGCCGTATTCAATGCCCGCAAACGCCTTGACCGCATAGGCGGCGCTTTTGAGTTCATCGGCGCGCATGTTGTATTTGCTGCCCGCGAGTTTGTGCCCGAGACCGCTGAAAAATATGCCGATTTCATACGGATTTGCGTTATCGCCCGCTTCAATGAGATCGTAACTTCCGTCAAGCGTATCGAGATAAAGGAGCTTTCCTTTTCTGCACAGAACCTCACAGCTCTGGTCGAGCGTTCCGCACATAACGCCCACATAATTGCGTTCCGCGTTCTGCGCGGTTTCAATGTATTCTTTCTCGCTAAGTTTAATACCGTTAACTTTGCATAAAGCATTTAAAAACGCAAGAGTAACCGCAGCCGATGACGACAGTCCGCCGGATGAAAATGAACCGTCGATAAAAGCGTTCAGTCCGTAAACAAGGCTGTGCTTCTTTTTCAGTTCAGCGGCAGCACCGCGCAGGTAATCTGCCCAGTCGCCCTGTCTGCTTCCGGGCACGCTGTTTATGTTCCAGCGCTTTTCACCTTCAAAGGAGGTTGATTTGACCCTTGTTTCACCGTCTTCCCGTGATGAAAAGGCGATGCCGATACCTTTGTCAAGAGCAAAACCCGTAACAAGTCCGCGGTTATGGTCTGTGTGCGCGCCAAGCGGACATACACGGTAGGGGCAGAAAACCTCTCCGTCGGGCTCATATCCGAAATACTTCTCAAATTCATCCGAACATTTCATTGATGAATACCTCTGTCTGTATTATTGCAATATTACCATTTATACAAAATATTGTCAATATTAAGGCAAAACAGGTTGCAAAACACAATCTGTTGTGATATAATAAACTGAAATTTTGCGGAAAGGAGCAGTGCTATGTCTCAGTGCCTGAGATGCGGATACAGTTATGACGGCGATCTTCGTGTCTGTCCCAAGTGTAAAGCGGCTCTCGTTTCATCGGATTATAAAACTGCTCTCGATTCGTTAAGCGGTTATTACGATTCAGCCACATCAACCTTTGTCCACAACGAAAGCGTTGTCATTTTCAAAGGCGAAACACAGAAAGAGGCCGTCAGGCGTGTCACCAAAGGCAAAATCCGCACGGCGCTCTTCTTCGGAATTATCATATTCGCGCTGTTCTGCGTGCTCCTTGCCCAGAGTATAGGCAAATTCCTTGCTCTCGGTGCCGCTCCCGATGCCGTAGCTTATACGGCGGACAGTCCCGAAGGCACCTATGTTCTGCTTGAAGCAAACACTCTCATACCTCTCGCGGAATCCTATTACGAGCCCGACATCAAGACCACGACCTGCTACTCCGTTGTCAGCAGGCCTACAACGACAAAGAGGCCGTCAGGCGTGTCACCAAAGGCAAAATCCGC
>CADAER010000046.1 GCA_902787025.1 Oscillospiraceae bacterium
TCGCTTTCAGCGCTTATGAGTAACCTGAACTACATTTCAGGTGACGAGGACGCTCCCGGTGAATCGGGCGCTTTCTGGATTGTTGAAGCGGACGCGCAGGGAAATGTCCGTCTTAAACTCTACGATATAGTAAGTCATAGGTTCTTTGAGAAAAACGACTACTATCTGACTGATATTGCAAAGAAATCATCACATCTTTACACCTGGAACAATCTTAAATCACTCGACACTGCTCCTGCGTTTCCGGACGGCGCAAAAATAACCGCTGAAAAGAATAACGACGGCAACACGGTGCTTGTTTTTCCCAATGCGGACGGTTACTGGGGAACCGAGGATTATAAAATAACCGTCAAGGCGGGAAACAAGGAAGTATTTGCCGCAACCGTAGTTTCAAATTATGTCAGGGCGGATTCAACGCAGATGCGCGTTGACGCAGGCAAGCTCGACGCAGGTGAATACACCGTTTCAATAACGCCTTACAGTCCTTATGCGAAAGGCGGAAAAACGCTCAAAGGAAATATAGAGATATTATGATAAATGTTGGTTTTTATGCTTGTGTTGTTGTTTTTATTCCGGTTTTTGTATTCGGAGTACTGTTTGCCGTTCTGAAAGAAAAATCAGCAAAACTTGTTTCCGGCTTCAATTCAATGCCGAAAGAAAAACAGGAAAAATATGACAAGGCGTATATTGCCCGTGATATGAGAAATCAATGCTTTGTCTGGTCCGCAATAATGTTCGCCGGCGCCTTGCTTTCTTTGTTCATTTCTAAGTATATGGCAATACCCGCATTTGTTATATGGCTGATTCTTTTTTTGAAACAGGTTCATTTTGACAGCGACAAAGCATTTGAAAAGTATCTGAATAACAATAATTAAACCTTTTTGCATAAAAAAAGCACTGCCGCGGCAGTGCTTTTTATTATTTTAATCCTGTTATCTGATTGATTTATAAGCGGGACCGAACGCGGCACAGGCTCTGAAATCCGCGCCTTCGCGGTCTTTTGTTCCGAACGAGTTCCATACCGCGGGACGGAAAATCTTTTCATCGGGAATGTTGTGAAGCGCTACGGGGATACGGAGAATCGAGCACAGTGAGATAAGATCCGCGCCTATGTGGCCGTAGCTGATTGCGCCGTGGTTTGCACCCCAATTATTCATAAGGTCATAAGCTGAATTGAACGCGTCGCCGCCTACGCCGTTGCATCTCGGAGTAAACCAGGTGCATGGCCATGTGTAGTCGGTTCTCTTCCAGAGGTTGTCGGAAACCTCATCGGGAAGGTTGACAGTCCAGCCTTCACAGATCTGGATGACGGGACCGAGGCCCTTGACAATGTTGAGTCTTATCATTGTGGCGGGCATTTCCGCTCTTGTAAGAAAGCGGGATGAATATCCGCCGCCGCGGAAATAGCCTCTGTCTGCCATTGCCCAGGTTGTGGCTTCTGTCATAAGCTTCTGATCTTCGGGAGTTACATCATACCACTCTTTTATAATGCCGTTTCCGTTTGCGTCTTTGACTTCGCCGCAGGCGTCAATGCAGCAGGCGCCGGAGTTTATAAGGTGAATGAAGCCGTCTGCCTCTTTTGCCTTACCTTCTATATCATAACCGGTAACTCTCTTGACGGAGTCTGCGCTCCAATATGTGCGGACATCGGCGAACATCTGCGGGCGGTTTGTAAGACGCTTCCGCAAAGTCAGCGTTGGGATAGTGGTCGGTCCACTGTCTCTGACCCTGGAAGCCCGCCGCTATGGCGTTATGACCGGCCATTTCTTCTTCTCTGCCTTCGGGAAGATTCTTGTTGCCGTTCATAAGGTCTTTGATTATGCACATCATTTTAACGGAGAATTCCCAGTCTTTATCTTTTTCTTCGCGTGTTTTCCGGAAGAATTCGGGGTTCTTGTCGAACGCTTCTTTGCAGTGTTCCTTTGTCCAGGCAAGAGCTTTCCGGAATTCCGCTTCGTCGTAGATGCCTTCATCCATACGGCGGATGATTTCAACTTCATCTACGGACTCAACACGCATACCGAGATACTCTTCAATGAACTCGGGATTTATCGTCGAACCTGCGATACCCATGCAGATTGAGCCTATCTGAAGATATGACTTGCCTCTCATTGTTGCAGCCGCAACCGCCGCGCGGGCAAAACGGAGGAGTTTTTCTTTGACATCATCGGGGATGGTTTCATCGTCGGCGTCCTGAACGTCTTTGCCGTAGATGCCGAATGCGGGAAGTCCCTTCTGCGCGTGAGCGGCAAGAACGGCGGCAAGATAAACCGCGCCGGGACGCTCTGTCGCGTTGAATCCCCATACGCCTTTGATGGTGTAAGGATCCATATCCATTGTTTCTGAGCCGTAGCACCAGCAGGGAGTAACCGAAAGAGTAATGTCAACGCCCTCTTTTTTGAACTGCGCCGCAACCTGAGCTGCTTCCGCGACTCTGCCGATACTTGTTTCGGAGATAACAACCTTTACGGGCTCGCCGTTTGAGTAACGGATGTTGTCGGTGAACAGTTTGGCGGCGGCTTTCGCCATATTCATAGTCTGTTCTTCGATATTCTCTCTGACTTTGAGAACACCTCTTCTTGCATCAATGATGCGTCTTATGCCGATTACGGGGTATTCGCCGATAAGTCTGCTTTCTGCCATAATCAATTATCCTTTCATATATAAATATTATTATTTGCCGATTACAGATAAATATCTCTGATAAGCCTGCGCCCATTTGTCTGATTCCTGAGGCTCATAGATTTTAAGTGACTCGCTGTTAGCGATAATACGCCTTGCGTCAGCGACATCCTTTATGGAGCCGTCTGCGATAAGCTGAACCGCAATATTGCCGAGAACGGTTGCCTCAATGGGACCCGCTTTGACGGGAACTCCGCAGGATGACGCTGTCATACCGCACAGAAGGCCGTCCTTGACTCCGCCGCCTATGACATGGATGCAGGGGTAATCTTTGCCCGTGCAGTCTTTAAGCATATCAAAGGTCAGACGGTATTTCATAGCGAGGCTCTCATAAATGCATCTTATAACCTCGCCTACCGACTGAGGAACACACTGCCCTGTTCTCCGGCAGTATTCACGCACGCGTTCGGGAATATTGCCCATAGGAACAAACTCGGGAGAATCGGGATCGATAAAGCACTTGAAAGGTTCTTCTCTGAGAGCGAATTTTTCAAGTTCGGCGTAACTGTATTGCGTGCCCTCTCTTGCCCACTGGCGGCGGCTTTCCTGAATAAGCCACAGACCGATTATGTTTTTAAGGAAGCCTGTTGTGCCTTCGCAACCGCCCTCGTTCGTGATGTTCATTGAAAGCGATTTTTCGTTGACAATGGGTTTGTCAAGTTCGGTGCCGAACAGCGACCAGGTGCCGCTGCTTAAAAACGCGAAACCGGGTTTATCGCTCGGAACGGCTGTAATCGCCGACTGCGTGTCATGGCCGCATATGCTGTAAACCTTCGCCTTGTCAACGCCGAGTTCTTCACAGATTTCATCGCTCAGCGTTCTCACGGATTCGCCGGGCATAACAATATTGCCGGCAAGGGAACGCGGGATGCCGAGTTTTTCAAAAATCTCGTCGCACCAGTCTTTTGTGTTTATATCTACAAGCTGTGATGTGGTGGCTATTGAATACTCGGTAACCTGTTCACCCGTGAGGAAATATGCCAGCAAATCCGGCATAAACAGGAAGCTTTTTGCTCTCTGCAACATTTCAGGTCTTTGCAGCTTCAATGAATAAAGCTGGAACACTGTATTGAGTTCCATAAACTGTATGCCGGTAAGGGAATAAAACTTCTCTTTCGGGATAACCTTAAAGGCTTCGTCAACCATACCCTTGGTGCGCATATCTCTGTAATGAATGGGATTTTCAAGAAGTCTGCCCTCGGAATCAAGCAGACCGAAATCAACGCCCCAGGTATCTATGCCAATTGAGTCGAAACCGCCGTCGGCTTTTGCTTTCAAAATACCCTGTTTGATTTCGTGGAGAAGCCTCAGAACATCCCAGTAGGCAGTGCCACAAACTGTGACGGGGTCGTTTGAAAAGCGGTGAACTTCTTTGAGTTCAATCTTTTCGCCGTCAAAAACGCCGACAATCGCTCTGCCGCTTGAAGCGCCGAAATCAAACGCAAGAACTCTTTTTTTCATATCTTACTGAACAACACCTTTTTTGAGAATTATGTTGGCATATATAGCTGTTTCGCCGCTTGCGACAACGCAGTAGGCTTTTTTCGCTCTTTCATAGAAAGCGAAGCGTTCGACGAGTTCAAACTTTTTGTCGCCTTCTTTTGATTTGACAATGTTTTCATACTCGCTCCAAATGGGAGGTCTCTCACCGTCGGAACCGTTATCCATAAGAGCGACAGGACACTCAACATAGGTGTCGAGCGGCATAAGGTCAAGAATTGCGGACAGAATTTCAGGCACACCGTGACCGTCAAGGCGGACTAGTCTCTGCGCTATTGAAGCGGCGGGAAAGTTGCCGTCGCCGATGACGATTTCATCACCGTGACCCATTTCCATAAGTATTTTGAGTAATTCCGGCGAAAGAACCGGAGAAATGTTTTTAAGCATATAAAATCCCCTTTCATCCGCATAAAACGGCATTATATAGTAATTATACATTATAGATTTATTTTTGAAAAGGGGTTATTTATTATTTTTTGACAAAAAATAACAGCCCTGAAATCGGACTGTTTTATTGGGCTGCCGGATATTCGCTTTCAGTGCGGATAAGGCGGACGGTTACACGCTGTCTGCCGCTGTAAGTGCAGGTGAAGAGGGTCATATCCCAGCCGGTGTTGTTTTTCATTGTTTCGACATCATAGCCGTCAACCTGCTCTACGGACGAAATTTTGTAGATATAGGTAAGACCCGCGACATCGGTGTAATAGACTTTATCGCCGACATCCGCGTATTTCAGCGAACCGAAATGGCTCTGATAGTTATGCGCGCAGATAATCGCGGTGCCGTCATAGACATTTCCGCTGTAAAGGCAGGGCGAATTTTTCAGTTTCGCGAGACTCCACTCCGACTGAACGGGAAGGCTGATACCGAGAGACGGAATCGAAATGACGCCTATGTATTTTTCGCCGTCAACCGTTACGGTTTTTTCGCCGTTTTCATCTTCGGTATAGGTTTCTTCTTTCGGAGCCTGCTCGACCGTCGCGATAATCTTCTGCGCGGTTTCGCCCGCGTTTTTGTCAATTATGCGGTTATAAGCAAATAAGCCCCCTGCCGCTGTTACAAACAGCAGACCGAGAGCCATAAAGAATATTCCTGTTTTAATTCTTGCGTTGCTTTTTCTTTCCTTCGCCATAAATAACAAATCCTGTTGCGAACAGTAACATTCCGATAATGCCGAGAACGGGAACGGGGTATTGCAGCATTCCCGTCTGCGGAAGTTTCTCAGGTGTTGCCTGCTCAGTGGTTTCGGTTTTCTTGCCGCTCATATCGGGAGTATCGATATGAGGTTTGGGGGTGAATGAAGATCCGCCTCCCGATTGTGAGCCGGGAGTTACGGAAGGAACAATCAGTGACGAACCGCCTTTACCCGTGGTGGGTTCGGGTTTGGTTGTTGTTTCTTCCTCCTGTGTTGTGGGTTCGGTGGGTTTCTCTTCGGTGGGATTCTCTTCAGCGGGAATATCTATCTTGGGCTGAGCGGAGACATTGAAAGAATAGGAATCTCCTTCATCCATCGGGATAAACACAAGGAAAGGGTTGAATATATCATCGGGTGAACTGATAAGATAAGCACCGAGCGGGCAGTTGCTGAAGCTAACTTTACCGTCTTTGCCGGATGTTGCGCTCTGACCTTTGATTCCAGCCGACTTTGCTGCCGCAGAAAGGGAACCGGCAGCATCGGTGGCTTTCAGATCGACATCGGTCGAGGCAAAATCTTCGGTAAGAGTAAAGGTTGCTTTGCCGTTTTCATAAGTGCCGTCAGCAACTTTTATTGAATTAACGGTCTTGCCGACCATAGGCTTTTTATCAGCCTTGTTTATCATTTCAACGGAGATGCTTCCGCTTGTATTCGCGGCAAGCGCGGGAACGCAGAACGGCATCAGCATAACTGCTATTGCCGACAATATCAACAGTATTTTTTTCACTGCTCATTCCCCTTTCTCTTTTTCTTAACAATAAGAATAATGATAAACAAAAGTAACAGAACCGGCGCGATTACAAGAACCGCTATCTGTTCTTTCGGCATTGTTTCCACAACAGGTTTGACTGTTTTCTGCTGTTCCACCGCCTCTTCATAAGACACTCTTTTACCTCTGACAACGAGGCGGTGAGTGTTTATGCCGTAAGGCGTGCAGGTAACAAGCGAAACATAGTCTTCGCCGGGTTCAATCTGAAGATCATTGACTTCTGACGGCAGAACCGTTGAAATCTTGTCTACCCGGTAAGCCAGTATATCGTCAAGAACATAGATGTAGAATACATCGCCGACTTTAACTTTGTCAAGGTCTGTGAAAAGCCTTGCGGACGGAAGTCCCCTGTGACCGGTAAGCACGGCGTGCGTGCCTTTTCCTCCGACAGGCAGAGATGTGGTCGGGATATGTCCAACGGCTTTTTGCAGAATTGACTCTTTTGTGGTGTGATAAATCGGAATTCTGAGATTGATGACATCGATTTTCAGGTAACCTATCATACCGTTGCCTGAGGGATTTACGGCCGCCTGATAATCATCGTTGCCGTCAAGGTCGCTCTGATTCCTCGGAAATTCGTTTGTCGTTATTGTGTGGTTATATTTGCGGGCGTCTTCAAGAATCCTATGGAAATCTTCTTTTGTCATTTCGGAGATTTTCTGTTCATAAGAATCTATGGCAACGCTCTGATGCGCCTTGTTGACAAGGTCGCTGACGGTCGGATACAACACCATACCGAGCCCGGCAAGGAATACAAGCACCAATATTATTGTTGATAAATGCTTTTTCATATTAACTCACGCGCTTTTGATGATGAAATATCCGATCGGGTTAACATTCCGCCCGAAAAACGGGCAGGGAATTACATATTAAAAACGATTATAAACTATATTATGCTTCGGACTTTTTCTTTTTTGAAACAAGGACTACAGCCGCTACCATAAGAACAGCGCCGCCTGCAAGGAAGATGTATGTGCCCATACCGCCTGTTTCGGGAAGAATGCCGCCGGCTTTGTTTATAACTTTAACGCTGTTGCCGGTAACCGTATCAACTTCGCCGTCGCTGTCATATGTTACAACGATTTCGATATCAACGGGCTCCTTGAGAGCGTTGTAGCCTTCGGGCGCCTGGGTTTCTGTAAGGGTGTATGAACCTGCGGCGATACCGTCAATGTAAACTTTACCGCTTGCATCGGAAACTACTTTTGCGTTATCTTCGTTTGCCGCAAGAGTTGCGGAAACAGTGTATCTGCCTGTTGTGTTGTCAAGAGTAACGGGGATGTAGTTGCCGTCGGAATCTTTAAGAGTGAATTCAGCATTCGCAAGAGCTTCGTCGTCCGCGTTTACTTTGGTAACCTCAAGTGTGAAAAGATAAATATTAACTGTTGTTCCGGGAGTTTCTTCCGTTGTGGTTTCGCTTATGCTGTTGCTGTATTCAAGTTTCGCTACGTTTGAGTTGCCGTCCTGTGAGGGATAAACTTCGGCGTTTGCGTTAACTGTTGCCGAATATGTGATTGTGATGGGAGTATCCTTATCATAATCTTTGAGAGTGTCGAAAGGAACAATAACTGTTGTAACCTGGCCGTCAATTGTTATGTCGCAGTCAGATGTAACATCAGTGGAACCGATGGTAACTTTAACATTGTTGTCGGGTGTAAGACCTTCAGTCATTGTATCGGTTACTTTATAAGTGTAATCCGTGTAACTTGTGAGGTCGGGAACGATAGAATCAATCTGGAATCCGACATGCTGACCGATTTTAGCGCTGACTCCGGCTTCACCCTGTGCCGCTGCGTCATTTGTTGCGTCATCGGAAACACCGGTGATTTTTTTGTCAATGGTGGGAACGGAAGCTTTGAGATTGATTGTTGCGTCCGGAGCAGCTGTGGTGAGCGCTATGTTCGCGATTGCTTTTTCGGCGTTTGGTGCGGAGGTGTCGGGATTGCCTTCATCATAAACAAGATAGTATCCGGGGGTAAGGCCGTCAATAACTGCAGAAGTTGCTTCCGCATCGTCAACTGTTACGGATTTGCCCGTTGCAGTGCCTTTTGCATCATAAATTGCTCTTGCGAAAGCCTGAAGCTCCTCATCGCCTGAAAGCTTTGAAACATAGGTGTATGCCTTCGCGTCAAGATCCGCGCCGTAGCTGTCGGGAAGTTCGGTTGCGTCAAGACCTTCAAAATAATCGTCAAAGGGCTCAGCCAGTGTATAATCATAGCCGGAATCCGCGTCATAAGTTACATCAAAGATTTTGTATGCTGTGTAGGTGTGACCGTTCATTGAAACGGCTTCGTTGGTGTTGTTGATTGTGATTGTGCAGTCATCTGCGGCATAGCCGGGAGCTGTCATTGAAATAAGAACGAACATCGCGAGAATTGTTGCTGTTAAAACTCTGGTAATGTTTTTCATTTTGTTTCCCTTTCTGTATATTATATAATTAAACGTTTTTGCGGTTATTTAAATTATCCGTTTCCTCTTTTTTCGTCTTCCGGGTGAAAGCCCGAAGAACATAATCGCCGTGGCTATCATCGCCGTCAGCGCTCCGGTCAGGACAACCGGCGGTGAACCTCTGCCGCCTGTTTCGGGCAGAACCGCAATGTTTGAGGTTGAGACATTCGTTACGGTTATCAGACCGCCTTCAACGCCCGCTGTGTTGTTGTTGCTGTATGAAGGTGTAAATCCGGGAACATCGGTCACTTCTTCAACGAAGTATTTGTAATTTTTAATAACACCGTCCGAGCCGGTTTCACTTAATGTGAGGTCGTCATAAACCTTCTGCCAGCCGTTTGAAGAGTTAAGGGTGAAGGTGTCGTATTCTTCGTCGTAATAAGAGGTTACGGGTGGTGTCTGTGTGGTCTCTTCGATTGAAACAAAACGATTGTCCTGGTCTGTATTATGAATTGTTCCGTCGGTAATGCAACCAGGATGCCTGTATGTGGTAAGCGTTTTTGAGTAGGTATAGCTCAGCTGCGTATCTTCGTTTATTGTAAACGACTGAACATTTGTGGTAACCGCAGGCCAGAATGTGTTGCCTCTGTAGCTGACACTGTCAGGCATCTGGGTTGTGGCGAGCTGAGTGCCGTTTAAACTGATTTTGCCGTTGGACTGGTTCTTTTTGCTGCAATAGAATGTTACATAGAAAGAAACCGTGCTGCCGGGGACTACTCTTTTAACCACATCGGCTTCGCCCTGGACGGATATTGTAACAGTGAAGTAAGTCGGCGTATGTTTTTCAACGTGACGGTTGAGCTGCATTTCGACTTCGGGCAATCCGGTGTCTGTCAAAGTTGCGCCGATTCTGTTTTTCCAGAGCTTGCGGACCGCCACGAGACCTTCTTCGGGGAACTCCCTGTTTGTGACGGTCAGTTTGCCGTCTTTTGCGGTGAGGTCCGGTGAATAACCAACTGTGAAATATCCGTCGGGACAGTCTTCACGTATATAATAGGTATATCTTTCGTCGTTTGCGTTGCGGATGGGCAGCGTAAGAGTTTCGGAATAATCATTTGAATCGCTGAGCGTAATATACCTGACTGTTTCTTCGGTTTCAGAGTTTTCGGCTTTGCGTAAGAGAGTGATGCCGACAGGCGGGAACGAAGAAGTATCACCTATTGTATTCCCTATTGAGTCCTGCCAGATTTTCTCAACGGTGATTTCAAGATTCTCTTTTCGTGAGAGGAAGGTTACTTTACCGTTGTTGCCGAGCGTACCACTGACCGTCGCGCTTGAATCCACTGTTCCGTTATTCACGGCAGTATAGGCGTAAGAATGGGAATCGGGAGCGGATGAGGTTACATTTTCCGTCTTTTGCGTGCTGCCGTCAAGTCCGGTCTTCATAGTGCTGCTGACGAAATTATGAAGCTCATCTTTGACAACATCAAAATAATAATCATTGTCTCCGGGTATTTCGTAGGTAACCGTTGTGAGCGGGTTATTATTACTGTCAAAAGCGTTGGTGTATGCCGGACCCGTTTCAATTTCATCGGTGAAATCGACTCCGTATGTCAAAACCGTAGGCTCAGCTGAGACATATTCGCCGTTTCCGACATCCTCCCTGTCCGCGAAGGTGAACATCGCGACTTCGTTTGCGGGAATGTTCCAGACAAGAGTCTGCTGACCGTTCTGATCTTCGGTTATTGTTACGGTAGTGCTGTAACCTCTGAATGAATAAACACCGTCGCCGTCGTCGTCCGTACCGGTTACCGGCGGTTTACCGTTTTGAGTCAGGGAAATATCGGTTATAAACATTCCTTCGCCGATGACATCGGTAAACTGAACGTCGCTGCTTTCGGTTCCCGAGCCTTCATGGTTGACTATGGGAACGGTGTATTCCATCGAACCCATCTTGATGATATTCGCAAGGGTTACGAAGGCGTTCATCAGAACCGAATAAGTGTTGGCAAAGGTTACATAACCGTCGCCCTCATTGATATAGGTATAATTACCGTCCGCTGAATAGTCCTTTTCGGTAACTTTGGGAGCCCAGTCGGACTGACCCATATAATGTTTGATTTTCTCTCGCGAGGTAGCGCCGGTTCCGTTTCTTCCCTCCACTCCGACCAAATAATACGGATTAAGGAGGCATGCGGTATAGTTTGCACTGTCGTCATCGGCGGGCTCGTCAACTCCGAGGCCTATATTGAACCATTGAACATCAATCTCTTTGCCGTTGTTGTTATATTCTTCATAAGCATCGGCAAGCTTGTCGCGCCATAAAGCTGCGGAAAGTATTGCGCCTGTTGCCATAAGCTCGCGTCTGTCGCCGCCACCGGAGTCACCCGAGGTGCCGGAGGAGGTAGTTATGTAATTGGTCCTGAGATCCCGAAGATTCTCTGAATTCCAGTTTTTACTCGCCAAAGTCGGTTCGCCGTCGGTAAGCATGATAACATAGGGTCTGCGTTCAATACTGTTATCCGTCTCGGCGTTTATGTTTTCAACAAAACTTTTAACACCCGCCGCTATACCGTATTGGGTGCAGGTTCCGCTCTGTGCCTGCTCGGTGAACGTAAACGATTCGCCGTCTTTGAGCAGCGTGCTGCTCGATGCCACACTTCTGGTGCCGGAGAGACGGATATATTTATCTTTAGTATCGGTGGAAGTGCTGCTGCTGGTATAGTGAGCGAGCGGCATAATCTCATGTGAATAGTCGTCACAGGTTGAACTGCTGCCGCTGAAACGGAAGAGCTTTATTCTGTTGTTGGGATTTGTTTGCGTGATAATCTCTATCGCTTCGTTGGCGGCATCAACCATCGCCGAAAGTCTTGAAACGCTCGTTCCGTCATCTTTCTCAACATCGCTGTTGTTATACATCGAAGTTGTGAAGTCGAGAATGAAGAGAACATCCGCTGCGATTGACTGAGTCTCTGTAGTGCCGAAAGACGAAATATATTCCTGGGCAAGAACTTTAAGGTTGACATCAAAGCGGTCATCGGTAATCGAGACGCTCTTGTCAGTCCATATTCTGCCGTTATTCGAGATTGTTCCGAAACCGTCCGGCACGGTGCCTGTGTCGGGGTCTGCTGAAAGCGAATAAACATATTCGGCTCTCGACGCAGTGACGGTGTCGCCCTCTGCGGCAAGTGACATCAGGGGAGCTATCCCGACCACAATCGCCGCAATAAGCAGAAAAGCGATAATCTTCTTCCTCACGATTTTTACTCCTTAAAACATTGCGCCTTCCGGCACAAAGACTTGCAATTTTGATTTTCTTTATAAAATTATATATAAGTAATATTTATTTTGTTTATTTTATATTAATACTGATATAAAATCAATAAAAAATGTATAAAATATCTTATAAATTTTTCGTGTAAATATAACAAAAAAATGTGCAAAACAACAACATATGTAACAAATCAGATGTTATTTTTACTCCGTTTACCCGAAGCCAAATTTCTTATTAAGAGAAAACGGAGCACTTTTTTGTTTTGTGAATTGCCGAAAAAAGTATTTACATGCAGCAGCAGGCGAATATCGCGAACTATTTGTGATAATGCTTTCATTTTCAAACGACAGACAGAGACCGTACTAAACGAAAAACGGCACGATATATTACGTGCCGTCTATCGCGCATAATTGTATTATGTTCTCAGATTTTATTACCTGCCGTATAGCCTTCATAAACTGCAGACGGAAGGATTCCGCCGCCGTTGGAATCGCCTATATTATAAACTTCGGGGAGAATATCTTTGAGTTCATCATACAGGGTTGAATCGGGGCGTTCGCCGACAGCAAAGACTACGGTGTCGGCTTTGAGAGTTATTGTGTTTCCGGATTTGTCTTTGCAGATAACATCGGAGGCAGTTATTTTCTCCGCGCGGGATTCGGTGAGAATTTTCACTCCGTAGCCTTTGAGGTGACCGAGAAGGACAGTCTGAGCGGTTTTGCCTGTGTTGCCCGCAATAACATCCGACAATTCAACTATAGTTACGGTTTTTCCCTGTTTGCCGAGGTATTCCGCAGTTTCACTTCCCGTTGAACCTCCGCCGATAACGACAACATTTCTGCCTGTCGGCGTACCGGCGAGAACATCCTTTGCAAAAATTCCTCTGTCGGCTCCTTCAATCTTAAGCATTACGGGTTTTGAGCCTGTCGCGCACACGACGGCATCTGCGTTCATATTGAGAATATCCTCTTTTGTAACCGTTTTGCCGAGATGCACCGTTACGCCCGTCAGTTCAAGCTGGCGCCTGAGATACGGTTTAAGCAGAGAAAAATGGTCTTTGAAAGGCGGTTTATCGGCAAAATTAATCTGCCCGCCTATTTCATCCGACGCTTCATAAAGGTTAACATTATGGCCTCTTATGGCAGCAATTCTCGCGGCTTCAACTCCTGCCACTCCGCCGCCGATAACAACAACATTTTTCTTTTTTTCGGCAGGAATAATTGTCGGATCATTATCGCCTCTTGCAAGGACTGCATTTCCGGAGCATATTGCTCTTTCGCCGTGCTGAAGCTGGTTGTTTATGCAATGACCGCAGCCGATACAGGGACGGATTTCATCCTCCCTGCCTTCGTCAATCAGTTTAACGAGATTCGGCTCAACAAGAAGGCCGTGACCGATGAAAATGAAATCACATTTACCTTTTGCGAGAGCCTGCTCAGCTTTTTCAGGATTCTGCGCTCTGCCGCCGCCAATGAGTTTGACTGTTTTTTTACCCGTTGTCAGAATAAGACCGGCTTTGACGATCTGGCACAGCGGCACCGCCATACAGTCGGGGTATGCGGATTCGGGCTTTTCGCGTTTGCCTGATTCGCTTGACCATTTGCCCGCGAGGACTTCTATGGCATCAACGCCCGCCTTCTGAAACTCTTTGCTGTAATAAATACCGTCGGGAATGGATATTCCGCCGTCTTTGCCCTGCTCCACAACGGAAAGTTTAATAATAAGAGCAAAATCATTGCCGCAGAGTTCACGAATACGGCGCACAATATTCAGATGAAAACGCATTCGGTTTTTTCTGCTGCCGCCATATTCATCGGTGCGGATATTTGCAGTTGATGAAAGGAACTGCTGACCGAGATAATAACCGACGCTGTGAATTTCAACACCGTCAAAGCCGGCTTTTTTTGCTCTCAGCGCCGCCTGAGCATATTTTTCTTCAATTTCGTGTATTTCATCAACCGTTAGTGCTCTCGGCGTTTCATTTGCAAGACCCATCATAAAAGAATAAGGCATAGCGACAGCGCTCGGTCCGACGGGCTGAGCTCCTATTATTTTTCGGCGTGCTCCCCTGCCTGTGTGAGAAATCTGAAGAAAAGCCTTTGCTCCTCCCTTATGAATGACATCGGCAAGCTGAGTCATTCCGGGAATATATTTGTCATCATCAATAACGAGCATTCCGTTTGTATTTAGACCGAGAGGAGTATCAACGCAGGTAACCTCGACAATTACAGCGCCGACTCCCCCGTTTGCCCTTGCGGCGTAGTGATTCAGCACCGCCTTATTGACAAAGCCGTTGTCGGACTGGCTCATACCCATTGCCGCCATAACGGTTTTGTTCCGCAAAGTGACACTGCCGATTTTGCCCGGAGACAGAAGGTTGGGATATTCAGGATTCATAATGCTTCTCCCTTTGTTTTTTTCTTAATTCAAATTATACAAACGGCGTTTTTTTATGTCAATATCCGTGGCATTACAGGTTGAGGTTGTTTTGTAACAACAAGTAAAATAAAACGGTGTGGAAGCATTTTTCTTTTTTGAACAACAAAAAAGCAGGTCTTTCGACCTGCTTTTTGGTGGCGCCCCAAACAGGACTCGAACCTGTGACACCGCGGTTAACAGCCGCGTTCTCTACCGACTGAGCTATTAGGGCAAAAAAGATATTCTATTGAAATCAGCCGCGTGCTCTTCCCTCAGAAACATGGTCGTTCTGCTCACTGCCGCTCGCATTACTCCCTGTTTCTTCACCTCAGCGCCTCACTGCATCCGCCACCGGCGGCGTTTCGGCGCTTCGCCCGACTGAGCTATTAGGGCAAATATATATAAAGGGTTTTTACACCCGATATATTTAAATTTTACCGCCTGGATTGCTTCAGGCGGTTTTGTGTTGGCATCGTCCTATTTTCCCGGGCCGCTTCCAGCCAAGTATCTTCGGCACAGCTGAGCTTAACTACCGTGTTCGGGATGGGAACGGGTGGAC